>JAEWYG010000052.1 GCA_023395755.1 Actinomycetes bacterium
TAGTGGAAGCGGTCCGGGCATAGCCCCGCGGCTTTTGTCTCGTCCGCATAAAACTAAGTGAAACGAATCGAGCCCGACTAAAGTCGAACTCGATTCGTTAAACAGGGGCTTTTGATACAGCCCCTTTGTAAAACCAAACTGCCCTATCAACACCTGCTAACTTAGCTTACGCTGCGTTAGTTTTAGTGCTGGTCTTAGTGGCCTTTGCGCCATCTGTCAAAGGAACATTAGCTATATCGACGGGAGCGCCCAGCCACTTTGTCTCAATAACAGAAACAATCCCGCTGCCGGTAAGCGAAGCAACCGAGTCGGAAATAATCTGCTTGAGTTGAGTATTCGTATCGGAAACGCCAATGCAGTAACCGCCAGGCTGTTGCATAAGCGCTACAATTTTGGCATCAATGCCACCGCCATAAGCCACGTAGGTACCAATGATCGTATCAGCTGCCACATACTGCGCTGCGCCCGAAGTCAGATCCGCGAAAGCCGTTTTCAAGTCGTTCTCAGACACGAGAGCGTCGTCTCCAAACTCGTTGGTAACTTGCCAACTGCTCGTAGAAGATATCTGAGCAGCAATTTTAGGATCTGAAGATTTTGTTGGAACCGTTGTATTTGAAGAAGTGGAGAACAGAGCTACTCCTGTAGATATATAGGGCTCCGACTTCCAAAACTTAACCTCTTCATCGGTTTGCTTTGTGCCCATTACGATATCAACCTTTTGTTCTTTGAGGGCGCTTTCTGGATCGGTACCCACGTCAACAATTTCCAGCTTCAAACCAAGACTATCCGCTAGAGCTGCAGCAACATCAACGTCAATACCCACAATTTTCGATGACGTGGATGGCGTTCCAGCAAGTGGCGCCGAAGCTGAATTTACACCAACACGTAAAGTACCTTCTTTGCCAATAGTTGGCGTAGTTACCGTCGGGGACTTCTCGGGAGGGGTGTAGCTTTGTTGCGCCGAGCAGCCTGACAGTACCATCGCCAAACAAGCAGCCACCATGCAGCAGCATGCGAGCGCCTTAAAACGCTTCATATCCGATATGCCTCCATCTTGCCGTATTCTTCGTAGTGCTTCTTCCGACCGACCTAGTCTTTGCCCCCACACTCGCACACCGGGGCCGAGCTTGCGCTTGGTTACCTCTCGCCCGTGCGACGGTATGCCGCATTCAGTATACGGACGGTGCGACTTACTTCTAGGATACGCCATGATCGTCGCGCAGTTCACACCGCATGACTTACGTGGATCCTTTTGACCGCATCTGCCATGGACTTGGGATACGAATTTCGTCCCCGCAACTACAGACTCGGAAGAAGCACGTCCCAGTGTAACAGATAGCGAAAACAGCCGAAAGCGTCGGCCCTAAATCGGCATGATTGCCCCACTGCCCATCGAGGGGGTGCACGCAGGCTCCAACGCCATACCCATTGCCTAAAACTGACGCGTTTTTGCTGAAGCCTTGCTAAATAAAGGTAGCGTTTTTGCTTGTCCAAGCCCGCTACTTTCGTAGGTTACTAGCTTCGTTTAGGTATCCTTATTAACGGCTTCTGTGGGGTGAATAGGTTAAATTGCGGCGCTATACTCAATAATATGCCAACCACAGCCGACATCATTCACTCTTACGCTATCGGCGCCGCTGAAGCTTTTGCCGAAACACTCTGGCCCACACGCTGTGCCGTATGCGATACTCCTGGCGATGTGCTGTGTTCCCGTTGTCTGCGCAGCCTCTCCTACGTGGACTGGTGGCGTACATGCCCTCACTGTGGCGCTCCTTTTGGACACACCCAGTGCACCGAATGTAACCCTGTCTCGCTTGCCCGTATAGAACGCGCCACGCTACCCTACGACGGCGGTGCCAGCGCTGTCTTATTCGACGAACAAGCATCTCGCATCGTAAGCACTTACAAAGACCAAGGAGAACGGCGACTGTCAGATTGCATGGCCCTGCTTATGGCACGCACGTGCCCTCCCCATTGGAACCCAAGCGCAGTGTCCTTCGTACCCGCCTCAGCCGCAGCGAAAAGACGAAGAGGGTTCGACCACACTGAGCTGCTTGCATGCAAGGCAGCTGACTTACTGGGTTTACCAATTGCGAGGATATTCGCGCGCCCACGCACTCGCGACCAGCGCTCGCTTACACGCCAAGCGCGTTGGATTAACACCAAGGATCGCTTCAAGATACTACCAGGGGCCACCATACCCCCCACATCTACTCCTTTTAGATGATGTATACACCACCGGTGCCACCCTGTTCGATGCTACCGACACCCTTCGTCGCGCTGGCGCAGAACATGTTTGGTGCATTACCTTTGCGCGCGTTTGGTAGGATTACCCAGACTACGGCCCTATAGCTATAAATAAACGTGCTTTCTGAATACCGCGCTTCTGCATAAAGATGGCGAGCACCTTGGCTCGCCATCTAGTAACTTACGTTGCTCTTTTGACACTACAAGGTACGCTCACGATTGGCCGCGGCATCCGAAAACTCGGTAACATCCACCGAAATGCTGTGCTGAATGGGCTTCCACTTGCACTTCTTCACCAGTGCCACAAGGGCGATAGGAATATAGGTAAGCATAAAAAACGGGAAGGTAAACATGTAGCGCACCTTTTTACCCGTGGTAGAACGAATTGAATCCCATTCAACAAACGTTGTCAGCACACCAAACATAAACATAAATACCAAGTAGTTGAACAAGCAGAAGAAAATAGAAGAAACCGATGAGGCTATCATAACCCCCGTGGACATAACTCCGGCAGCTCCCAACGCAATAATAATACCATTGAACAGCACCGATACGATAGTTAACAGCATGCCGGGAGCAATGGTCATAAGCATGTCGTAGCAGGCAAACCGCGAGCCTTTAGGATTCGTAAAGATACCCTTAGCAAGACGTCCACCGTAGCGACCGAACACCTGATAGAACCCCTTGGCCCAACGGAAACGTTGGTTCCACGAATCGCGGAAAGTCGTAGGC
>JAEWYG010000129.1 GCA_023395755.1 Actinomycetes bacterium
TTGCCGGGGCGGAGGGGTTTGTAAGGGATCACGCGCGATGACAAGCGCTGATTTAAGTTCTACCGTACACGAGCGAGAGTGTAGAAAGAAGGAGAACATGGCATACGGCAAACAATGGCAAACCGTGATGGAAGACGGGACTGTCGTAACCCGCAGCAACACGTGGTCGCCTCCGGGAAGCCACCCGGTAGGATACGGCGTTAAGGTTGTGACGAAGGATGGTGAACTCATCCGCGTCGAGGGCGATGACGACAACCCAATTACCACGGGTCGTGTTAACGCGATGAACCTTGCGTTGCGCGAGTACACCTATGCGCCGGAGCGTATCATCTATCCGATGAAGCGCGCGTATGAGGATCGCGGAAAAGATAAGTGGGTGCGCACAACGTGGGACGAGGCGCTGGATACGATCGCCGAAAAGGTGCATTATTTCCAGGATACCTATGGCCCTGAGTCTATCGTGTGCTTTGGTGGCACCGGTCGTGAGGCGTGCATCTTCTACTATGCACTAACCTTCTCTGTGTTGCAGTCGCCTAACTGTTGCTACACGCAGTCAGGCTGGTCTTGCTACGGCCCCCGTTGCTCCATCTCTGACTATGTATTAGGTGCTGGTTATCCTGAGATGGACTACGCTGGCCACCTGCCGGGCAGCTACCAAGATCCTGCTTACACCGTACCTAAGTGGATTGTTCTTTGGGGTAAAGAGCCGCTACCTTCCAATGGCGACGGTTTCTTTGGTCACTGCTTGGTTGACCTTATGAAGCTTGGCACCAAAATTATCTCCGTTGACCCCCGCATTACGTGGATCGGTGCTCACGACGGCAACATCAACCTTCAGGTTCGTCCGCAGACCGACACCGCGCTTGCCCTTGCCATTATGAACTTGATGTTTGAATCGGGCGAGTACGACCAGGAGTTTGCTGAGAAGTGGATCTATGGTCTTGACGAAATGAAGGCCCGTGCCGCTGAGTATCCTGTCGACAAGGTTGCCGAGATTACTGGCGTTGCAGCTGAGGATATTAAGCGTGTTGCTCATATCATTGGTACCGAGCGTCCGATTGGTTGGGCATGGGGTCTTGCGTTCGATCAGAACAAGAACGGTGTTCAGCTTTCGCAGGCGTTTATCGTCTTGGCTGCCCTTGCTGGCTCTATCGACCGTCCCGGCGGCTTGACCCTTGGTCCTCCGTCTGCTCTTCTGGGTAAATGGCGTATGGAGCAGCGTGGCGCTATGGACGACTCGGTTTGGGAGAAGCGCATTGGTGCTGCTGCATGGCCAGGTTTGTCTACGGGTATGGCTACGACGCAGCCCGATGAGACGCTAAACACCATGGAGACCGATCAACCCTATGCGCTGAAGATGGGCTGGTTCAACAGCTCCAACTTCCTTACCCCCACCTGCTCAGCTCAGCCGAAGCGTTGGCATAAGGCGCTTCAGAAGCTCGAGTTCGTTGTGGTACAGGACCTCACCATGACTCCGACGGCTATGGCTGTGGGCGACTACTTCCTGCCGATGGCCACGTGGGCAGAGCACAACGGCATCGTACTGACACACTATGGTCGCAACACCGTGTTCATGGGCCCCATGAACAAGGCTTTGACAGTGGGCGAGTGCAAGTCCGACGTCGAGATCTGTCTCATGTTCGGCCAGCGCCTCAACCCGTCTTGGTGGCCGTGGTACAAGCCGGCCGACGGCAAGTCGCTTGATCTTGACGCTCTGGCAGTGGCGGTTGAAGACTTCTATAGCGACCAGCTGAAGGAGCTTGGCTTCGACTGGAAGACGTTCCAGGAACTGGGTCTCTACCAGCCTGGCGCACATGGCTTCGAGTACGAGAAGTACGAGAAGGGTCTACTCCGCTTCGACGGCGAACCTGGCTTCAACACGATTACCGGTCAAATCGAAGCTTACTCGATCCTTTATGAATCTTGGGGCGAGGATCCGCTGCCTTACTACGAGGAGCCGAACTACAGCCAAATTAGCAAGCCTGACTTTGCTGGTCAGTATCCGCTAATTACCACTTCAGGTTCGCGTCGTTACAGCTCGTTCCATTCTGAGCATCGTCATGTGCCGTCCCTGCGCCAGATCGATCCGTGGCCTTGGGTGCAAATCAACCCAGAAACCGCTAAGGCTTATGGTATCACCGACGGCGACTGGTGCGAGGTTTACAACATGTTCGGCGAGGCACGCTTTAAGGCCGAGGTTACGCCGATCATGAAGCCCGGAATTCTGAATTGCGCTCACGGCTGGTGGTTCCCCGAGCAGGATGGCGAAGAGCCTAACCTGTTTGGTGTGTGGAAGTCTAACTTCAACAGCCTGGTGCCGCACTTCAACGTTGGCAAGCTCGGTTTTGGTGCCCCCTATAAGGGTGTCATGTGCAACGTCCGTCGCGTCCGTAGCCTGGACCAAGACTAACAGATAAGGAAGTGACGAAAATGGCAGATCAGAAGTACGCTTTGCTGGTTGATTACACCTACTTCTCGGGCAACCATGCTGCAGAGATCGCCTGCAAAGAAGAGCTGGGCCTTCCTCTCGATCAGTTTGGCATCAAAGAGGTTGAGGTCGGTCCTTTCAAGAAGGGCGATAGTGCTGACGGCGATTCGTGGGAATGGTTCTATATTCCCTGCCCGACGTCTATTTTCTCTGAGCACTGGGGAACGGGCGGAGACAAAGCCGGACAGCGTCCCTTGGCTGTTCAGGTAGAGGAATCTGCGTCTATGTACTACGGTACGCTGGAGGATATGACCGCCAAGATGGCTGAGTTTGATCGTCCGATGGTGCTGTTCCAGCTGTAAGCACTTGTTGTTCTTGTTGCGGCTGCTTGATCTGTTAATAGGTAGCCGCAATATTCTGTTGAAGAATCGTTGTGGCCGTTTGGCTTGCCGGTCGGTTGCAACGATACCGTGTTAAAGACCGACAAAGGAGGGTGCAATGACCGAAGACGAGTTTTTGGCGCTCGACGCTCCCGAGGGCGCTGCCAAGCTGAATGATCTTCTGGCTGAGGGTAAGAGCCAGGACGAAGCCCTAGCTGAGTTCGGCCTGACTAAGGCTCACCTCATGAAGGCGCAGATTTTCTTCGTGAAAGATAAGTACATCGCCCGTGCATGGGGTGGCTATACTTCCACGAAGCGTACCGGCAACGAGGCTGGCGATACCGGCAATGGTGTTGGTAGCAGCGATCCCTCAAAGGGTTATGCTGGCGTCTAATTAGTGTGGTTGGTAAAAAAGGGGAGGCTTGTTCTTGTGGGGCATGCCTCCCCCATGCGACGATAGGCATTTCCTGCAAAATTTGCTTAGAAGCAAGGTTTGCAGGCAATGCACGATGCTAAGTCGATCAGGGGCAAGTGCAAGGTGTAAGAATTAAAATCCGAGCATAAGGAGACGAGGCTTTATGGCAACTGAAGAAGAGATCTTAGCTGAAGTGGAGCAATGGGGCCGCTTGACTCCTGAACAGGAGATTATCCTGTACAACATTTCTTTGAAGCAAGATGAATTGGGTCGAGAGTCGACAAATCTGTTACTGAGTAAGGTGAAGGGAAACCCCCTGTACGAGCAAATGATCGAGCGCGAATACCTAACGTATCAGGTGTTTAATCATGGTACCCGGCACGAGATTGCTTGTTTATACGTTACGCTAAAGGGGTTGCGTTATTGCATTATGTTTGCTGACGAACTTTCTACTCGCCGCAAGTTGAACCCTGCGGGCGCACCTTGGCAGGTTGCCTAGTCTTTTCCCTGCAAGGCGAGTGCGTCTGGTTTTTTCTGAAAGGCAGCTTGCGTACTCCCTTAGTTAGCCTGAAGCTCAGTTAGCTTGAAACAAAGGAGATCAACGATGCAGCTTGGTTCTATCATAACCCTTGCGTATACGGGCAAACTCGACGATGGTACAGTTTTTGGCTATGCCACAAAAGAGGAACCTATGAAGTTCCAAACAGGAATGGATACGACTATCGATGGCTTCGAGAAGGCCATTTTGGAGATGTCTGAGGCAGGTGAAAAAAAGACGTTCGTTGTCGATGAGTATGGAGCCTATGGCGAGTATCTCGAAGGACATACGACGAGGATTCCGATTGAGCAAATTCCCGTGGATAATATTGAAGTGGGGAGACGAATTTGGTTATCAAGTAGCGAAGATGGTGCGCCCATGCCTGCGACGGTTCTCGGAATTGAGGAAAACGTTGCTTTATTCGATCTTAATCATCCGCTTGCGGGTAAAAGTCTTACCTTTGAGGTGGAATTGCTCGAGGTGATGGAAGCTCCTGAAGACTTTGTTTCTGCTGCTGAAAAAGCGAAGCATCTGCAAGAACAGACGAAGCTGCTGGGCGGCGATCAGGGAGACGATTTCCGATAAGTTTTGCTTATTCTCGCAATGTCGAGGTGGGGGTTGCCCTCTCCTCGACATTGTCGTATGAAGTATCCGAAGGGAGTGGCAAGGGATGTGCTGGTCGTGCAACCCCATTTGCGGCGGCTGTAGGCCGCCGCGTAAGCGTCCGGTCAAGTGTCCGGAATGCGGAATGTTCAATGCGATCGATCTTGAACATTTTAATAAGGTTAATCCGTGTACCAAATGCGGCTTTGATTTGACCGATTTAGCTCGTCCTGAACCAGTTGCATGCACGATTTGCGGCGAGGTGTGTTACAACCCATGCCGCAAAGGAAAAGAGGAGCAACCTAGTAACGAACTGCGGGTTTGTCAAGTTCGTGTTTGTGTGCCGCTCGGTACGAAGTCAGATTTTTCAGAATAGTATTGAGAAAATAATCGTTGCGGTATCCGGGGCGAATGCTCTACGCCCGCCCCGCACACCACGCACAAGCACTAGGGGCAACAGCAATGCCGCCAAGTGCACTTTCTCGCAACTCAAAGGGTAAAGAGCGCCCAACGGCATCCATCGCAGCCACCGTTTCGTCAAAGTTTACGATATTATCGATATCTGCCAGCGCAATTTGCGCGCAAACCAAAGCTGTAGCGGCTGCGGTGGCGTTTCGCTTTTGACAGGGAATTTCAACTAGTCCTCCAATAGGGTCGCATACGAGACCCATAAGCGATGTTAATG
>JAEWYG010000157.1 GCA_023395755.1 Actinomycetes bacterium
GGCGCGTCTCTTGATATATTTGCCCACCTTCTTCTAGTACTTCAGCTTGACGACATATCTCGTATGCCAGACCGTCGTGCAGGTTCTTAAAGCTGTTCATGTTCTTCAGCTCAGTCTTTACGCCAAGATGTTTAGCACCGCGCCGGCGTAGGGACACATTGCCATCGCAGCGTAGCGAGCCCTCCTCCATAGAACAGTTAGAGATGCCTAACGCTAGATAAATCTGACGCAGCTTCTGCATAAACAGGCGCGCCTCCTCGGGCGTGCGCAAGTCGGGCTCGGTTACCAACTCAATAAGCGGTGTACCGCAGCGGTTGTAGTCTACCAACGAATGGGTAGCACCCGCAATACGCCCCTCGGAGCCACCAAGGTGGTTCATCTTGCCGGCATCCTCTTCCATATGAATGCGCGTTATGCCCACGTGCGCCACGTAGCCCGCATCCGTACAGGTAGCATTGCCGTCTACTTCACCCGTTTTCAAAGCCGCCACCGTAATGCGTTCCTTGGCGGCAGCGCCGTCCACCGCCAGATCAAGATGTCCACGCATGCAGAACGCGACAGGACCTTGAGTGGTTTGGAAGTTCTTCGTCATATCGGGATACGTGTAATTCTTACGATAGAACATCGAGCGCTTCTCGATATCGCAATTCGTAGCAAGTCCAGCCAGTACAATGGACTCAATGGCAGCTCGATTAGGCACGGGTAAGGCGCCCGGCATTCCTAAGCATATGGGACAGGTATGCGTATTTGGTGCGGCGCCAAATTCCAGCTTACAGCCGCAAAACATCTTTGAGTTAAGAGTAGTAAGCTCAGTGTGCACCTCAAGGCCAATTACCGCTTCCCAATCTTGCAAAACCTCTTCAAGCTTTCTCACGGCTACTCACCGGCCTTTCCATCAACGAAATCGGGCGCAACCGGAGCAGGACCGTATACGGTTTCCAACGCGGCAGCCACACGCAGCATATTCTCGTCTTTGAATGCTGGAGAAATAAGCTGCACGCCTATTGGCAAATTAGTGTCGGCACCAAGACCCACCGGCATACTTAGACCACCGTTACCAGCAATATTGATAGAGACGGTAAACATATCGGAAAGATACATCTCGGTGGGGTCGGATACCTCACCAAATTTGAACGCCGTGCGCGGTGAAACCGGAGCAATAATGCAATCGACTTGCTCGTAAGCACGAACGTAATCCTCTGTGATAAGGGTACGCACTTGCTGCGCCGGATAGTAATACGTGTCATAGACGCCTGCAGACAGTAGATAGCTACCCAGCATAATGCGCCGACGCGTCTCGGGACCGAAGCCTATCTCTCGACTGGCAGCATACTGACTGTTTAAATCTTTACAGCCCGCCGCGCGATAACCATAGCGTACCGAATCGAAACGAGCCATATTCGAGAACGCTTCACAGGGGCCCAGTACGTAGTAGGCGCTCATGGCAGCCTGTGCGTTAGGAAGGTTCACCTCCACAATCTCCGCACCCAGCTGGCGCAAATGCTCGACGGATTCCTCAACCTTCGCTTTAACTTCAGCTGTCAAGCCAGGAGCTTCCATAAACGACGGCACAACACCGATACGCATACCGCGCACGCCATCATTCAAATTGGCGGTAAAGTCGGTTTCAATAATCTGACTTGTACAGTCGCGCGCATCTCGACCAGCGATAGCATTCATAACCAATGCCGCATCTTCTACCGAACGCGTAAAAGGACCTACTTGATCAAGGGAACTACCAAAAGCCACCACACCATAGCGACTAACCACGCCATAGGTAGGCTTCACTGCCACCGTGCCGCAGAAGCTGCCGGGCTGACGAATGGAGCCGCCAGTATCGGAACCAAGCGTGAGGGTTGCCATGCCTGCAGCCACCGCCGCAGCACTACCACCCGAAGAACCACCAGGAACACGGGAACAGTCCCATGGGTTTTTGGTCGGACCAAATGCGCTCGTCTCGGTTGAGCTACCAAACGCGAACTCGTCCATGTTCAACTTGCCAAGCGGGATACCGCCAGCCGCGATAGTGCGCTCAACGCACGTAGCCGTGTAGGGCGACACATAGTTTTCCAACATTTTTGACGAACAGGTGGTATGGGTGCCTATCAGGTTCATGTTGTCTTTAAATGCCACCGGAGCGCCCGCAAGCGGACCCATTTCGCTCAAGTTACCTGCCGCAACAGCCTCGTCTAAACGAGCAGCCGCGTCAAGCGCCAATGCCTCGGTTGTCTCAAGAAACGCGTGCACCTCGCTATTGAGAGTATTCACGCGCTCAAGCGACGCAAGAGCGACTTCCCGGGCAGAGAACTCCTTTGAAGCGAGACCCTCGCGCACCGCGCGAACACTCATGGCGGCAAAAACAGGAGCAGTCATTAGCGATCACCCCCCTCTCCCAAAATAGAAGGAATGAGAAAGCAGCCATCCTGGCTAGCCGGTGCGTTCGAAAGCGCTTCCTCCTGAGAGAAACCTTCTTCTATAACATCGTCACGCATGACGTTTGATAAGCCCCCAATAGGATGGAACGTGGGCTCCACATTCGTAAGGTTGTACTCCGTGATGGGCTTAAGGCTTTCGATAATGGCATTGAGATCCACCGTCATCTGGACAATTTCTTCATCCGTGAGCCCAATGCACGTATATTCTGCGATATCACGCACATCATGTTCGGTAAGGTGCTGATTCATGGGGTTGTTCTTCCCTTCTCGTTTTCACGCATCGGCGCCACAAGTGCTCAGGCAGCCCTGAGAGATCGACCGATCCTCAAACAAGCGGAGAGCCGAACCGATGAGCACCGATACACGCAGAGCCAATGGTGGTAAGTGAAAACATAACCCGCCCATGATAACAAAACCGCAGCCCGCACGTATGCTCATATGAAAACCTGCGGACGATTAATGGGAAAAGAAAGCTGGACGGAAGCGATCAACCCAGATATTCCCGAAACATACGTGTGCAGTGGGCCCAAAAGCGTGGGCGTTTAAAATTCGCAGATAAACCTAAAAAATCGATAAGGTTCACCCGCTTCGGGTGTAGAACCCACCCGTTCTTCGGCTGTCGCCTTAGCCAGAAAAAACCCATCATAAGCCCCATCACGTTACCCTAGTGCGCCGACATACTCGGCACAGAAACAAGGAGGGGCTACATCATGAAAGAAATCGCCAACAAAAGTAACCACAAAACGCTGCCTAACAGCAAAAACCTTCTTGGCAACCCGGCCATAAATAGAAGAACCTTCCTCTTCGGAGCTATTGGAGCGGGCCTCACCGCAGCAGCTTCGCTCTCAAGCTTAACCGGGTGTTCACCGAAGCAGGCACAAGCGTCCGAACTGCGCGATGGCGGATCATTTGATGTCGTTATCATTGGCGCTGGGGGCGCTGGCATGACGGCAGCAATAAGCGCCCACGATGGTGGAGCGCGCGTCATACTGCTAGAAAAGATGAATGTGGCTGGCGGAAACACCTGCTTCGCTGAAGGAGGCATGAATGCCTGTTGTACCGAAACGCAACGCAACGAAGGAATCAAGGACAGTGTCGAGCTATTTACCTCCGACACTCTTAAAGGGGGCCACAATCTCGGCAATCCTGAGCTTGTTCGCTACCTGTGCGAGAATTCCAATGCAGCCTTGGAACGCTTAGCTGAACGCGGCATGTTCCTCAATAAGATATCCACGTCGGGCGGTGCTTCCGTGCCACGCATCCACCGTCCGGAAGACGGCAGCGCCGTAGGTAAGTACCTCGTGCAGCGCCTATGTGAGCAATGCGCTCAGCGCGGAATCGATGCCGTAACGCACACTGACGTTAAAGAAATTCTTGTTGAGAACGGTGCTATTTCAGGCGTGAGAGCCAACGACGGCCGCAGTGGACGAGACATCGTATATCGAGCACCCGTCGTTATCATGACAGCCGGAGGCTTTGGAGCAAACCACGAAATGCTGGCTCAATATCGCCCCGAACTGCTACATGCTGTTACCACCAATCAGCAAGGAGCCCAAGGTGACGGTATCCGCTTAGCTCAGGCCATCGGTGCCGATGTAGTAGATATCGAACAGATTCAGGTTCATCCGACCGTCGAACAAAACACCTCTATCCTACTCAGTGAGGGTATTCGCGGCGATGGAGCTATCCTCGTAAACACTGATGGCAACCGATTCACCGACGAGCTGCTTACTCGCGACGTCGTATCGGCAGCCCAATGGGCACAACCCGGCGGTGGGAGCTATGCCGTATTTGACAAAAAGGTCTACGACGAAAACAAAAGCATCAAAGAAAAATTTGAAGAGAAAAATCTGGCTCTAAAAGCCAACACACTTGAGGAGCTCGGCAAGCTCATGAATGTCGATGGCGATCGCTTCAAAGCAACTATGGATGCCTACAATGGCACTATTGCTGCCGGAACCGACGACCCGCTCGGTCGCTGGAAAAGCCGCTATCCCATTGACGAAGCACCTTTCTATGCTATCAAAGTAGCGCCCGGCATTCACCACACTATGGGCGGCCTGCGTGTTGACGTAGACGCACGCGTACTCGACAAAAACGGCAATCCCCTTACCGGGCTGTTCGCAGCCGGCGAGGTTACGGGCGGGATCCACGGCGGAAACCGTCTAGGTGGAAACGCTATCTGCGACATCAATGTTAACGGCCACCGCGCAGCGGTTAGTGCCTTGGCATACCTTTCCCAATAAGTTCAAACCTCCTCCGAGAGGTGACGCATATCCTTTACGCGCCATGCACCCCTCCTTATCCCAAGACTGACTTGCCACGGTTGCGTAAGTCGGCCTTGGGATATACTATCTCGCAAACAAAGTGGATAGGGAGGGGGTATTGTATGGAATCATCTCACGTAGCGCAAACAAAAAACGAGCGTAGACTTCCGATTTTCCTTACTGAGTACCTTCCCTTGTTCTCGATAAATTTTCTAGGACTCATCGCTGTACGTATCTGGATACAGGCCGATCTGTACGATCGCTATACTTCCACCGATTCAGGCCTTATTACCATAGCAACCAACCTGCTACGCGTAGCTGTTATCGCAATTATGCTGTTGGTGACACTTAAAAAGGGGTTTTTCCCGAAAGCCCAGCGTATATTACCTGTCGCATCTGTCGCTGCCATGACGGCGGCGAGCGCCTTATTTCTTCTCGATAGCGCCTATCCGAATCAAGTCGCACTCGTTTTCGCTTGTGGGCTTGCCGGATTCGGTATTGCCTGGGGTGGAGGCATGTGGATATGCTTCTATGTACGTCTTCAACCAGGAGAAGCGCTGCTCTACGCCTTCCTCTCGTTGGCAGGCAGCTCCTTTATAGGTCTGCTATTGGGAATGATTCCAAGCAATATCGCTTTTCTTGTTGCTATGCTCATGCCCACCCTTTCCTATATCGCTTTCAATAGAGCCCAAGCACTTCTCGACAAACGCAGCAATATCAACCGAGAAAGCAGCCTTCAGCCACCGGTCTACGACAGCGAACCACGCACAACATTCTTTCGCCTGATTGCAGGCGTGGCGTTGTTTAATTTTGCCCTTGGAATCGCACGGGGATTTCCTTCGGGCGCCTCAATAGAGCTACCTTTCCCCTTTCAGATAGTACATCAGGGTGGAGCCGTCACCTTATCTTTGCTCGTTATCGCCTGGGCGCTAATCTGGAAGAGGTCGCTGCGTTTTTCGACCCTTTGGAACATTGCCGTAACGTTCATCGCGGCCGGAGTGCTTGCACTTGCCAGCATGAGCGAGAGTTTGTCGCCATTCGGCGCCGCACTCGTGGCCATTGCGAACACCTTCTCTCTGGGATTACTCTGGTACAGCTGCTACGACATTGCCCGCCACAGCAGGTGGACCTCATATGCCGTACTAGGGGTTGCATGGATCGCCCACATACTGCCACGAGAAATCGGACGTGCGATTATTTGGGTTGCCGAACCGCATAGCGCAGCCGCTGTTGCAATTACCACCGGCATTGTATGCTTGGTAGCCATAAGCATGGCCTTGCTGCTAAGCGATAGCATCCCCCGCCTCCGACCCCTATTCTGCGATTTCCAATCCCCTCGCAAAGGGCTTGTAAAACGTTTCGACACACCCGCGCCACAGCGATCCGATATCGCGGAGTCAACCGAAAACGAGGAAGACGAAACAGCGCCACCTGAGACAGCAATTAAACATTCATTGGGTGAAAAACAGTTCGCAGACCCTTTAGATATCAGGCTTGATGCCCTCAAACATCGCTATTTTCTCACTGATAGAGAAATAGAGGTTGTAGCGCTCCTCGCGCGAGGACGAAGCAAAACCGCTATCGGCGCGAAACTCTATCTTTCTGAGAATACGGTAAAAACTTACGTAAAGAACGCCTACGCCAAGCTTAATGTACACAGCAAGCAGGAACTTCTCGATCGCATTGATGAACAGTGAGTTTGCTGAAGTGGGAATAAGTATCTTGCGCTCTTTTCTTATGCCTTCCAAGAAAAGAGCCACTTTCTTAACAGGGGGCTGCGTTACTTTTAATGTAGCCTCTGCTTATCCTTCCCACGCTGCCTACTCCAAACAAAACCACAACTCTTAAGCAGAGATATATTTCAGCAATACCCTTTTCACAGCCCAAACGAATACACCATGATGCCCAACATGATTACCGCAAGAGCAGCCAGTTTTTTCCTCCCCAGCTTCTCCTTAAACAGCACCACGCCAAATACCGTAACGTATACGTAGCTGGTGGCTTCCAGTATGGGCCCCATAGACAGGGGAATACCTTTGAACGCTATAACGAGAAGTAAGGTTGAAATAAGCATGAGAGCGTAGCCGCCAATAACTAGCGGGTTTACATATTCCTGCAAAAAGCTACCATGCTCGCGCAAAGCCTCCTTTTTTAGGAACACCTGTGCAAT
>JAEWYG010000180.1 GCA_023395755.1 Actinomycetes bacterium
AAGTGATGCTGCGGGTCGTGTTATCCTGAAGCGAAAGAGGGATGTGGTAGGGAAGGGCGACGGTGGATTCAGTGGCGGGAAAAAAGCGAAAGAATACTTTGAGCAGGGATGTCATAGTGGATACTGCTTATCGTATGATCGACAGTGAAGGTATGTCTGCATTCACTATGCGCGCTTTAGGAAACGAGTTAGGCGTGTCTGCAATGGCTTTTTATGTGCATTTCGATTCACGTGAGGAGATGCTCGCTGCGGTTCTCGCGCGTTTTATGGAAACCCTCGATACAAACCCCATCCCGGGAGAACGTTGGGACGACACACTTCGCCGCACCATGACGTCGATTCATCGAGAATACTGTGCTCATCCCCATATGAATGATATTGATCTCGATCCGAACGTTTCCTCTGCGGGTCTTGCTGCGCACACAGAAAAGATAGTTTCACTGCATCTTGAACAGGGCATGCCCGAAGATATTTTGACCAAAACTTGGGCTATGGTCGACGCGTTTCTTACCGGCTTTAACGGTTGTGCAATTGCGGCATCAAACTTGCGAAAGATCGATCAAGCAGATGGCATTGCTGATGCGGATATTCCTGTTTGGCGCAGGATTGTGCGCAACGCATATACCGAGGAGTCTTTTGCGAATGGCATTGAAATGATTATCATGGGTGTCCGTGGTCTTACTTGCGGCCCCTGCGATTGGAGTACTCCCGCGTAGGAGAAATGCATTTCCTGTCGGAAGGTGCGTATGGGTGATGCAGGCAAGCGCGGGAGGGAGGGCGCCTGCCTGCATCGAGAAAAGCGAGACTTACTTGTTGGCTATCAACTTGACTACATGTAAGGCCTCGGTCATGGTACGACCGCAGGCGACGCCATGCATTTGATCGGGGTAGTTGCCACTAAATAGCGAACCGGAGCAGTCGCCCGCACAGTAGAGGCCTTCGATGGGTTCGAAGTTGGTTCCGAGTGCTTGGCAATCTTCGTTGATGCGAACTCCATCAATGGTGGTTAACAAGGTGCCGCCCAGGGTGGCGCCAAAGAACGGCGGAGTGCGCAGTTCGGATAAGCGGTAGGCTTCTTTGCCGAAGTCTTCATCGACCTGCTTGTCGAATAACTCATTGTAGCGTTGACAGGTTGCGAGGAACGTTTTCTTTGAACTATCATCGAAACCTAGTTTGTTGGCTAGTTCGTCCAGCGTGTCAGCCTTCTGTAGGCGACCATCTGCCAATTCCTTTTCGAAGTATTTTTCTAGGTCGTAGCTACCATCTTCCTTTTTGGTGGCTAGGACGCCCATACGAGTACCCGCGCTGCACCCCAGGGTATGGAAACGCTGTACGTCATTGCCGAAGTTACCGTCCCACACGCTAATGTACACACCACCTGGTTGTTGTGCGGCGGCATGGGGCAGGTAATCGTAGTCGGCCGACTCGAGGGCAAAACGCTGTCCTTTTGTATTTACTTTCAGGAAGGGCTGTGTGCCGGGGTTGAACTGTCCGTTGCTTGGGAATTGTGGCTTGCCCGCCTTTACGGATTCTTCGGTGTAGCCTGCGGTGGTGCCGGGGGTTACGAGGCCGCGATCGAAGATCATGGTGGCGCTGGTAATGTCTTTTACTGCACCTGCCCACAAAGCCGCCTTGATGCCTCCACCTTCGTTGTTCTGGTTATATCCCAGAGCGGTAACGGAGGCGGTGGTGATGGGGGACAGTGCTGAAAGCATTGAGGGATTTGCAGAATAACCTCCTGTGGTAAGCAATACGCCCTTTTTGGCGTTAATTTGGGTGTAGCCATCTTTAGTTTTGAAGATAGCACCGGTTACGTTGCCAGAATCATCGGTAACAAGTTTGATAAGCTCATGGTTGTAAGTTACTTCGTAGCCGTTGTCATTCATAACCTTTTCGAATAGCTGATTACGAACGGGGACACCATCTCGGCCGCCCTGAGCATTGCCGTAATGATGCTCGCCGCAGGGAGTGTAGAAAGGAGTTGCGCCCATGCCGCCCGGCATCTCGAAGTCGTCGGCTATAACTACGGCACCAGCCGCACTCATATACTTGTCAACATATTCGAACATATCATTGCTCTCGTTCATCCACATGTTGATAAGGTTATGATCGCACGTGCCGCTGGAATAGCGTGCCCACTCGCCATGGAGGCGGGCGCGGTCGGTTCGGTATCCTTGGTCGGTAAAGGGTTTGGTGTCAACAGCATTAAACCAATGCCGAGTGGCCCCCACCTCAGTGCCTTTTTCGCAAAGGATGAAGTCTAGCTTTTGATCCGATGCATAGGCACCGGCAATCATACCGCCGTTACCGGCGCCGACAATAAGAAGGTCGGTGTCTTTGGTTTCGATGATATCTTTTTCGGCTATTTCGGGGGCAGCGCCCAGCCAGTCAAGGGTGATTGCTGTGCTACCGTCGTCTACGGCAACGGTGTTGATACCTGCAGCAGTCTTAGATCCAGTAGCCTCGGTGGCATTGGTGGATGCTGCCGTACCTGCGGCCTTTGGTGCGCAGCCTGCCATACTCAGCGCA
Organism: Actinomycetes bacterium; assembly: GCA_023395755.1. GTDB lineage: Bacteria > Actinomycetota > Coriobacteriia > Coriobacteriales > Eggerthellaceae > Gordonibacter. Next base: position 2,530 of record JAEWYG010000180.1, read on the forward strand.
GCGAGCGCGCCTGTTCCCGCGAGTCCGCCAAGAAAGGCACGACGAGAGAGCCCTGTTTGTGTATGATCAGTTGCTTTTCCCATGATAATCCTCCTTTAATGATGAAGCGTATTGTTGCGGCACCTTTGTTAGTGGGCCGCATCCCTCGTAAGGCATAGTACGGGTCTGTTTCAAACCTGAAACCACCCCGAGGGGGGCGTTTTGTGTATTCAAATGTGAGAGAAAGCTCTCCCCCTCATGGGGTGATTTACGCAGGATTGCCTGATGAGAATCATACATAACCCGATAATTGTCGCAGCGAGCATCGGTTTCGCCTACAATGGACGGGGGCGATCAAGGGAGGGAATCTTGCAATCAGTGTTGCAACGTATGCGCAGCCTGGGGAAGGCTACGGGCTCTGCTACGCTTTTGTGTGTGATTGCTCTGGCTATCGTAGGATGTGCCGGAGGTATTTTGAATGCAAGTCTCTATTCTCGCGTGGCTCAATATTGCGGCATTGCCCGTGAGGTATCAACTCTTTCATCGGGTGTTTTGTTCCTAATTATTTTCTTGGTTACTATGCGTAAACCCTCGCTTCTGGACCGGCGTTTACTGACGGTGGTTGCGCTGGGGTGCGCGGTAACAGCGGCGTTTGTTTTAGAATTCGCATTGATGCTGCAGGATGGGCCCTTAACAATGGTGGGCTTCCTGTTCTATAGCGCATCTTCTGTATGGGCTTCCGTTTTGCTTGTTTCGACGCTCGCCTCGCTACCTTCCGCTAAATCGGTATTGATTGGCGTGGTGTGTGGCATGGCATTGGGTGAGGTGGTGCGTGTGGTTCACCCATCGGTTTCATTCGAGGTGGGAATCATCGAGGTGGTAGCTTCTTACGCATGCGTTATTGTGATGCTTTATCACCGAGGTGGGGCAAAGCTTGATGAAGTGGCTCGCGGTGCATCTCCTGCCAGCCTTGAGCTTTCTAATCCTGAATCGTTTCTTCAACCCGCTCACGCACTGTTCTTGTGTGTCGGTTTGTTTAGCGTGGCGACGGGGTATGGTCTGACATTCAATGAGATATCCCATGCCCCTATCAGTGTTGATATTTCGGCACTTGTTCTAGTCGGCGTGGCGGCATGGATGTTGCTATCGAGTGGAGAGGCTAAGGAAGACTTACTGTTCTCCTTTTCGGTGTTATTGGTTGTTGCGGGGTTTATTATTGCTCCCTTCACCTTTTTAACAGACTTGCCATCAGCTAACGCGTTACTGCGCATTGGCGTGCGTTGTTTCGATATGCTGGTGTGGCTGGTGGTGTTGGCGGTGGGGCGAAGAAACCTTCTTGCGTTGCTGCCAACTTATGCGCTTGTGCGTTGTATGAGCTCCATCGGCACTGACGTGGGGGCTATTGCTGGCCATACAACGAATGATTTGGTGGGAACAAACGGCAACGCGGCCATGCTTATTGCTGAAGTGGTGCTGTTTGCGTTCGTGGCTTTTCTCTGGCTAGGATTTCGCAAGTTTAGCTTTTCCGACACGATACAGGGCGTCGTTGGGGTAGGGGTTTCTCCGGTGACGCGTGCCGTAGGAAATACGGTTGAAAACTTGAAGGGAGAGCCTCCTTATCTGGGTAGTGGAAGCGTCTCGTCCGTGCAAGCATCCAGCAGTATCGAGCAGCGTTGTTTTGCGTTGGGAGCTGAGTGCGGTTTAACTGAACGTGAGACTGAGATATTCGCCATGTTAGCACGCGGACGCAATGGTCAGTTTGTTATGGATCACTACGTGGTTTCACGGAATACCGTAAAAAGTCACGTCAAGCACATCTATGCAAAATTGGAAGTACACTCCCAGCAAGAGCTTATCGACCTCGTAGAGAATGCCGAGCCTAGGAAGCAATGATAGGGGCAACAACCTGCGGTTATGTTACACTGACATTTCGTTTAAGCGGAATACATGACTAGTGAGCGACCGCAAAAGAAAGGCATCGGATAGGGTATGGGGTTGAGCGAGAAGGAAGCGGTACGAGAGCGTGCGGGGTTACGTGTTGACCCATCTGAGCGTAAAAGCTGGACGTCTATAGCTTTCATTCGCGCCGGTGGTATGTTCAGTGCGCCGACACTTATGGTAGGGGCCTCGCTGGGCTTGGGCCTTGCGTTGTCAGGCGCTCTGATAGCTACCCTTATAGGATTCGGCTTTATTGTGGCATACATGTGCTTCGTATGTATGCAGGCGGCCGACCTAGGGCTTCCTACGGCGTCGCTTGCTGCGCCGTCGCTCGGGCGTGCGGGGGCTCGTTACCTCGTGTCATTGATAGTGGGCATTGTTACTATTGGATGGTTTGGTGTGCAGACGGCTGTGTGTGGCGCCTCGCTCTCGCTTATGTTGGTTGACGTGCTTGGTGTAAGCGTTCCGGTGTGGGCGTGCTCGGTGGCATTGGGTGTACTCATGTTGGGCACGGCGTTGCTGGGATTTAATGGTCTTACGTGGATTAGTTCTATTGCTGCTCCGCTCCTGGTGGCTATTTGTCTTTATGGGGTGGGTGCCTCGGTGGTGCAAACGGGTAGCTTAGACGCGCTTTTTAGGTATGTTCCTTTACCAGGTGAGACTATGGGGCTTATTGCTGGCGTGAATATGGCGGTGGGGCTGTTCGCGTTTGCGGGTACCACGGCGGGAGATTTTGCGCGGTTTGCACGGTCACGCCGCGATGCGGTGCTCTCGTGCGTTGTCGGGGTACTGCCGGCGGCTGTAGTGGCGTTGTTGGCAGGAGCTGCGTTGGCTATTGTTACTGGTGAAAGCGATATTGCAGTACTCATGAATTCCATTGGTTTGCCGGCGGTGGGGTTGATTGCTTTGGTGTTGGCGGCTTGGACAGTAAACGCGGGCAATGTATATTCTGCGGGTCTAGGATTTGCGGTGATGCTGGGCGCGGGAGAGCGGGGCAGTAAACTGACCACGGCCGTGTCGGGTGTGTTGGGTATTGTGTTGGCGGTGGGTGGCATTCTTGGTCAGTTTGAGGCGTTTTTGACGGTGCTTTCTGCGTGTGGTCCCGCGCTGGCGGGCACCATGGTGGCCGACTACTGGATAGTGCGGAAAGGGCGGCCAGAAAACGTGCGTATTGAGGAAGGTTTTTCGTCTGCGGGTATTGTGGCACTAGTGTGCGGTGTTGCTGTGGGCATGATGACAGGGGGGACGTTTTCGCACGTGCCAGCATTGATGTTTCTGGATCTGCCGTTTTTTATTGGTCCTGTGAACGGCATTGTCGTTTCGGCTGTGGCGTACGTGGTAGCATATCGATTGATGGGAAAAGCCCGGTTTGTGGGGCGTATTGCGTGGACGAGGCCGATGGGTGCGGCTGATGAAATACAGGGAGGATGCTCATGAGAGAGATTGGTATTCAGGAAATCGAGGACATCGCGCTGGGTGCGGCGTTGCTCGGTGCTGGCGGGGGTGGTGACCCCTATATCGGTAAGCTTACGGCTATCGGCGCGGTGAAAGAATGTGGCCCCGTAAAGATGATTGGCATCGATGAAGTGCCGGAAGGTGCCTTTATTATGCCCTCTGCCTCCATGGGTGCGCCGACGATCCTTGCCGAGAAGGGTGTCGGGGCCAATGAATTCGCCAAACTATTCGATATGGTGTCGCGTTATTATGGCAAGCCTATTTACGCCACCATGCCTATTGAGGCGGGTGGCGTAAATTCGATGCTTCCCATTGCTGCGGCAGCGCGCCTCGGTATTCCCATGGTTGATGTTGATGGCATGGGCCGCGCGTTCCCTGAACTGCAGATGGTCACGTTTACCATCGGCGGCGCGTCGGCCACGCCCATGGCGTTCATCGACGAGAAGGGTAATTCGGGCATCCTAGACACCATTACCAACAAATGGACAGAAGACATTGCGCGCGCGGCCACCATGACCATGGGTGGCACCATTACCATTGCCCTGTTCTGTATGGATGCGACTACGCTGAAGAATTACGGTGTGCACGGCATTGTTA
>JAEWYG010000222.1 GCA_023395755.1 Actinomycetes bacterium
GCCGTAGGCACATCGGCGCACTCGTAACACCAGGGCAATCCCAAACGCTCATACACAGCGTTGTACATAACAGGAGACTTGGAATGCGCAATAGGATACCCTAGCAAGTATAGTTTTTCCGTCATGAAGAACACCTCTGTTCTTTCGCTCTTGTTGTCCCGGCACAATTAGTAGAACCGTCAGCAGTATTCGAACTGCGGTCAAAAGCAGAAACATCAGGTGTTTCAGCGCATTCGTTTTCTGATGTGACACCCTGAGGAGCATCACTTATTTCGTTTGAATACCCTGCCGATTGAAAGGTTGAAGGAACTCCGGCCCCTTCGGGCTGCCGCTCTCCCATAACCATGCGCTCAAAGTTGCGCAGGATGAGGGTATGGCGAAGATCTTGCTCAACCAGCGGAGCCAACAGGTAGGCCTGCATTCCCAAGAAATGGGCTCCCATCACATCGGTAACCAGCTGATCTCCGATAATTACCGTATCTGCACGCTTGGCATCAATCTTCTTCATAGCCATAAGAAACGCAGGAGGCAGTGGCTTCACCGCCTTCGCAACAATAGGCAGCGACAACCGGTTTCCCAGCTGATAAACGCCCTCATGCCAGTTGTTGGAAACCAAGCAGAACGTCAGCCCCGCTTCGCGCGCCTTCGCCAACCAAAATCCCACATCGCGCGGCACTTCGTGCGTATCGCGCGTAAGGATGGTGTTATCCACGTCAAGTAGAACATGACGATACCCCAACGCCAAGAGATCGCGGTCAATATCAACCTGCGACAGGCGTGAAAAATAGCGATCCGGTTCGAGGAACGACATGGCACAACCCCTATAGCTTTTCGTCAAGGTGCACAATGGCCCTTAAGAAAACGTACTCTGATGCTCTTGATAAGTTTCCGAGAAGAAGTAGTTGGCATCCTTATCGAAGTAGAAGAAGAAGTACTTGCCCAGCGCTTCCTGATCAGGGGCACATACTGCCTGCAGGCAGTCGAGACCCGGTGAGCAGATAGGCGTAGGAGGCAATCCTTTGTTGGCATAGGTGCTGTACGGCGTATTTGCGTGCACCTCTTCGGCACTCGGGTCGTGCCCTACCTCGTAAGCCGTAGTCGCATCGCTTTGCAAGAAACCATAGCTTGGATCGCCCTGAGTGCTCAGGCGATTGTAGAACACTGCTGCCACCTTGGCGCGCACCGGCTCGCCACCGCTCGATTCTTTCTCAACAATAGAGGCTAACTTCACCGCATCGTAAATACTCAGACCTTGCCTTTCAGGATACGCCCAGTTCAGCGTTGCTACCTCTTTTTGGAACTGAGACAGCATCGTTTTCACCAACGACTCGGCGGTAACATTGTCGTCCACGGGATACGTCTTGGGGAACAAAAAACCCTCCAAGGAATTGGTACCTGCATCGGCAAGGAACGGAAATTCAGCCGCATAAACGCTAGCATTAGAGGCTGCAGCGGTAAACGCCTCGGCTGTTACCTTGCCGTTCGTGGCCTGAGCTACAGGTCGGCCGTCTTGGCCAAGGTAACTCCTTCAGGGATGGTAAGACCTCCGCTTGCCGCAGGACCAGCCGTAAGTTGAGCGATAAGATCGTCGACCGAAGTACCCCCCACAAACGTGTAGGTACCAGGCTTAAGCTTGGAATCGGCACCCAGTTCGCTCACGCGCTTCGTAAAGTCTGAAGCGCTCGGCACCAGACGTGCCTCTTGCAACTGCTTGCCAATAGCCTGCGCAGCAGAACCTTCTGCCACCGTAACGGATACTTTTTCTCCCGAGGCCAGCAGCTCAACCGATGAGCCGCCCATAAGACCACCAAACAAAGCGGTTGCGCCCCAGATTAAACCCCCAACAACCACCAACGCCAAAATAATGGCAAAGATGACAGGGCCCTTACTCTGTTTCGGGCGGATAAAACTGGTATCGTAGGTGCGGAACTCGCGCTCGCCGCGCGCATGGGCTGATCGCGCCGCGTGGTTCGGGCGCTGCGAGTAAGTGAATTGCTTGCGTGAAGGCATAATAATCCTTTGCGTTCTCTTAAACCCCGCGGCGGGCATCTAGCCACGCCTGCAAGAACAAACTAGCGGCTATCATATCGATTTTACCGCGCATAGCCCGTTCCGCCATGCCCTTTTCACGCAAACTCCGTTTGGCCTCTTGTGAACTGAGGCGTTCGTCGGCGAACTCGTGAGGAATACCGCATGCAGCCGTAATCTTCGCCGCTGACGCACGGATATGCGCTGCCTGCGGTCCTTCAGCTCCGGCAAGCGTGTAAGGGAGCCCACAAAGCAGAAGCTCGGGCTCCCAATCTTCAAGCAAACGCTTGAATGGTTTGGCGCACGTAAGCACCTCAGTGGTAGGCAACACTACCACGGGGGAAGCTACACGTTCTCCAGGATCGCATACCGCAATCCCAACCCTCGCCTCCCCAATGTCCAACGCCATAATGCGCATACAGAACCTATAGCAGCATTTCTCGAGCGGCTTCCAAGGCTGCCTCGATACCCGAAGCATCCTTACCACCAGCCTGGGCCATTTCGGCCTTGCCGCCGCCACCGCCCTTAACCTGTCCAGCAATGGCTTTGATAACACTACCAGCGTTAAAGCCAGCAGCTACCGCTTCCGGCGTACCAGCAGCCAGCAGAATGGGGGCATCGTCTTTTCGAGCCGCCAATACCACCGCACCCAAACCGGGTGTACGTGCACGCAGCACATCCCAAGCATTACGCAGACCGCCAGCGTCGGCTTCGCCCACGTTGGCAACAATAACGGTATAGCCGTCACGAGCCGAGGAAGCAAGCCCCGCAATTTCAGCAACACGGTCCTCGGCGCCTACCTTCTTGTTGCGCTTGAGCTTCGTTTGCATATCCTTCATAGATTTCAGGTTTAGCGCCGTACGCTCACTTACGTCAAACAGCGGCACACGTAGCTCTTCAGCCGTTTCCTTTAGTTCCGACTCCACCCGATTCATATACGCAAGCGCATCGAAGCTGGTAACTGCCTCGATGCGGCGCAAATTGGCACCTACGCTCGACTCGCTCGTAATTTTCACAAAACCAATCTCGCTGGTTGCAGACACATGGGTGCCGCCGCACAACTCTTGAGAAAAGCCTTCAATATCAAGCACGCGCACAAACTCACCGTACTTCTCGCCAAACAACGCCATGACGCCCGCCTCACGCGCCGATGTTAGCGACGTCTCATAAGCGCGTACTGCATGGTTTTCCATAATCTTCTCGTTAGCCAGACGTTCGACCTCGACAACCTGTTCAGGGGTAGTGGCTTCAAAGTGTGTAAAGTCAAAGCGCAAACGGCTGTCGCCCACGAAACTACCCGCCTGCTTCACGTGATCTCCCAGCACCTGACGCAGTGCCCAGTGTAGAATATGCGTAGCCGTATGGTTGCGACGAATGCGCTCGCGACGTGGCGCATCAATAGAGGCATGCAGTTCATCGCCTACAGCAATGCGTCCATCTTCAACGGTGACGTCGTGCGCAATCAAGCCTTTCTCGGGTTCATGGGTATTGGTGACGCGAACAGAAGCAAACTCATTTGTAAAGACACCCGTATCGCCCACCTGGCCACCCTTCTCGGCATAGAAGGGTGTTATGTCCACGACCAGCTTGCCCGACTCGCCCGCCGAAAGTGTCTCGACGCGCTGTCCGTCTTTCACCAGAGCCACCACGTGAGAGTCGGCCTCATTCTTGGTATAGCCAACAAACTCGGTCGCGCGCGTTTCCTCCAAGATGTCGTTCATAACACCACCATAGGTAGACCACGCCTTATCGGCATCTTTAGATGCCGCACGAGCGCGGGCCTTCTGCTGGTCCATGCACTGTGTGAAGCCCTCCAAATCTACCTCTATGCCACGATCGCCGCACATCTCCTGCGTTACTTCTACCGGGAAGCCGTAGGTATCGTGCAGGGTAAATGCTCGATCGCCAGGTAGTGTTGTGCCCTCAAGGTCAGAAAGAGCCTCGTCCAAAAACGCGCGGCCCTGACGCAACGTAGCACCAAAGCGTTCTTCTTCGGACAGAATCACGCGACGCGCCAGTTCGCGATTCTCAATAATCTCAGGGTATACCGATCCCATAAGACGCACAATCTCATCGACATACTCGTTCAAAAACGGCTTGTCCAGACCCAGCAGGTGTCCCTTCATCACGGCGCGACGCAACAGACGACGCAACACGTAACCCCGCCCTTCGTTCGAGGGCAGAATGCCGTCGGCAATCATAAAAGCTACTGAACGGCTGTGATCGGCCATAATGCGCAGGGAAAGGTCAGACTCAGGTGCGGCACCGTACACGGCACCCGTCAGACGCTCGCCCACCGCAACCAAGCTACGCAGCACGTCGGTTTCGTAGTTGGTCTGCACGCCCTGCATAATGGCGGCCATGCGTTCCAGGCCCATTCCGGTGTCGATATTCTTCTTAGGCAGCGGTACCAGCGTGCCGTCTTCTTGCCCATCGTACTGGGTAAATACCAGATTCCAGTACTCAAGGAAGCGATCACAGTCGCAACCAGGTGCGCAATCGGGGCTGCCACATCCGTATTGTTCGCCCTGATCGAAGTATATCTCCGAGCACGGGCCGCACGGGCCGGTGGGTCCGGCACGCCAGAAGTTATCTTCTTCTCCCAAGCGCGAGATATGGTCGTCGGGTACACCGAGCTTCTTCCAGATTTCGATAGTCTCATCGTCGTCCAAGTACACCGTAAAGTACAGGCGTTCGGCCGGCAGACCTAACACCTCGGTAGAAAACTCGTAAGCCCAGGCGCACATCTCTTCTTTGAAGTAGTCGCCAAAGCTGAAATTGCCCAGCATCTCAAAAAAGCTCAAATGGCGACCCGTTGTACCGATAATGTCGATATCGTTGGTACGCACGCACTTTTGTGCGGTCGTTGTACCAACATAGGGGGCTTCCAGATGCTTTTGTTGCAGGAAGTAAGGCTTGAACTGCACCATGCCCGCGCTCGTAAGCAGCAGAGACGGATCGTCCGGAATAAGGGAGGACGAAGGCATGCGCTTGCAGCCTTTCGCCTCGAAGAAACTTAGATACTTTTCGCGGATGTCGGCAGTGCTCAGGTACTCCATGTCGTTGTTCTTCCTGTTCGAATTCCTCGCATCGGCTTACACACCGTTGCTGTCGTATACCCAAAACCGCGCGGCCGTCTTATTCGACGCCCCGCGCGGACTTGCTCCTGTGATACGGTGTTTAACGTTCCTCGCCGTCGCGTCCTGCTTTTTTGTCATCTTCTTTTTTGTCATCTTCTTTTCGACGGTGCGGATGTTCTGCTACCTCGCCCTTGTATTGCTCAGCACATTCAGCTGTCATCGTAGCACTGGGATGCGGAGAAACAGCATCGGCTATGGGGTCAAGCTCAGGTGTTTCTCCTGGCGTTCCCTGAAAGAATACCCCATCAACTGCCACAAGCCTACGTCCCGTGCGTTTTTCGAAGTAGTACACAAATACCGATTTAGCCACCGCGACAGCAGGAATAGAGGCCAGCATGCCCACCAATGAACCGGTAAGCCCATTCATAGCACCACCGATAGCCGAGCCGGCCATAAGGGCAAGCAGTGTGAGTGCCGGGTGCACATCCACCGAATCGGCCATAATCTTCGGCGATATAAACGTATAAACAATCTGCTGAATAGCAATCGTGCCCAGCAACGCAACAATGGCAATCCAAGGACTTACAAACACCCCGATAATGGCAGCGAGCGCACCGCCCAGCCAGGGGCCAATAATAGGAATAATATTCAGCAAGCCGGAAATACCGCCAAGGGCCGCTCCGTTTGGAAGACCAATAACGCCAAACAGCACAGCGCATGCCACGCCGATGATAGCGCACTGCAAAAGCGTACCCTTGATGTAGCCGCCCATCACTCGCGTGAACGTCACGTGAAGCATTTCGAGGTCGCCCTGATGTCGTGGGCTTACCAAACGACGGGTTTCACGGCCAATCGCCGGTAACTCCATGAGCACCCAAAATGCCACCACAAGGGCAAAACCGATAGCCATGAACATACTCGCAATGGTGCCACCAACAGATACCACACCCGCAGCTCCCTCGCGAGCAAACGATGAAGCCCAATCACCCACGGAGGTTAAAGCGTCCTGCATCCATTTCTGCACCATATCATTCGACAGAATGTCAGAATACTGAGCGTAAAGTTGGTTGCCCCACGTCGTCAGCTGCTGCACATATCCAGGAATACTCTGAATAAGATTGGTGAATTGGCCGCCCACACCGAAAGCAGGCGAGAACATAAGCAACGCCACCAGCGCCAGCACCACAAACATAAGCACATAGGAAATCGCCGTAGCTACGGCACGATTCAGGCCCATCTTCTCCAATTTGTTCACCGGACCGCGCAAGCAGAACACGATGATAATAGACCACACCACAATACCTACCGGCACCGATAGAATACCCATCAGATAGACAAGCACGCCGGTAAGCAAAATGCCACCGACGATAGTCCATACCGACAGAAAACGACGGCGCGCCTTCAGTGTTTTGAGCTGCTCCCGCTCGACTTGATCACGGTCGTCCACATGCGCTCCTTGTTGTTTATTCGGTCTTGCCCGGCTGAGCCGGGGTGTCGCCTGCCTTGACAGAAGCAACCGTGGCGCTGCCACCGTTACCCTCATAGGTGAAATAGCCCGATTCAACATCGGTATCGGAGGCAATACGAGAGGTTATCGCATCAGCAATGCTGGCTGCTTCCTGATCAGTCTTCTCGGCGGTAGCCCGCTTGGCTGCTGCGTGCTCTTCGCGCTCAGCATGCTGCTCTGCCATATGAACGCGCTGATCGGCTAGTGCTGCTTCAGCAGCATGAGCCGAACCCTTCACCACGTTCTTGAAAACATCGGCAGCCTTGGCATCGTTTGCCTTCATCTCACCGAGAGCAACCGACTCTTCGCTTGCGTGCTGCGATTTGAACAGATTGCGCACGCGGGTGGTTACACTGTTAACCATTTCCATGGGAGCGCTCGTTACGGTATCAACTACATCAACAGCCGACGAGACGGAATCGGTAATCTCGCCCACATCTTCGAGAATCTGATCGATACGCATAATTTCTAGGTTGGCTGCGTCAACCGTAAGGGACACCCGCTCAACAAGAGGATCCACCTTAGCGGCAACGGGCTCAAGCGATGCGGTAATACGCTCGATGGAACCCAGAGTAGGTTCAACCTGCTTTTGAATCTCGCTGACGGTTTTGCGCGTTTTACGCACAGTCATAACTAGTTCGATAACCAGCCAGACGAGCGCCGCACCGACAAGTATAAATACGACCGGCAGCGCTATGTTGACGATTTCACTGAAATCCATGATGGCCTCCTGAGCTAACGCAAGTTTTCACTATACCACGTCTATCTCGGATTCTATACAGGCCAGATCGCGTTTTCATTCTGCTTCCACAGGCGGTACCGATCGGTTACTTTGCATGCGATGAGGGGTTTTCACTGCCGGGCTTCAAGGATTCTGTACGTCCAGCATCAGCCTTAAAACCGCGCCCATCGTCGTGCGGTAAGTCACCCGGCTTTCGACCAGACGACACGCGAGGCGTTGCCTCAAAACGGTCACGTGCCGCTGCATCGGTGCGGTAGGCCTCCCAGCCACGATCACCGGGCTGATAAAACGAACCACGGGCTAAACCATCGGGTAGGTACTGCTGCTGAACCCAACCGCTGGGATAGTTGTGTGGGTACAGGTAAGAACCGTAATGTTCCGAACCAGGCCGATGACGATCACGCAGATGATCGGGAACCTTACGCACCGGGCCACGACGCACCTCCGAAAGGGCATCGAAGATACCACAGGCGGCGTTTGACTTGGGGGCCAATGCCATGTATACGGCAGCTTGTGCCAAATTCAGCTGACACTCGGGGTATCCGATAACCTCAGCCGATTTGAAAGCTGCCTCAGCTATGAGGAGCGCCTGCGGATCGGCGTTGCCGATATCCTCGGATGCCAAAATGAAAATACGGCGTGCGATGAACTTTGGGTCCTCGCCGCCATCAATCATGCGCGCAAGCCAATACAGTGCCGCATCGGGATCGCTGCCTCGCATCGACTTAATGAAAGCAGATATTACGTCATAGTGCATATCTTTGTTTTTGTCGTAAGGTAACGCACGATGCGGCGTGGCGGCCCGAACTGCGGCCTCGTCGATCTTTGCGGGCATCGTAGTCGTACCAGGCGTCATCATGCCAGCAGCAAGTTCAAGTGTCGTAAGTGCGGTGCGGCCGTCGCCTCCCGCTAAAAGCACAATAGCATCGCACGCCTTGGGTTCAAGATGATACAACCCACCCAAACCACGTTCGTCGGCAACCGCACGACTTACCAACTCCGCGATATCACCATCAGACAATGCGTGTAACTCTACAATACGAGATCGGCTGATCAGAGCCGAGTTCACTTCGAAAAAAGGATTCTCGGTCGTAGCTCCCACCAACACCAAAACTCGGTCTTCCACCGCATGGAGCAAAGCATCTTGCTGGCTACGATTAAACCGATGTATCTCATCGATGAAGAGAATAGTACGCAACCCACTCATAGACAAGCGCTTCTCAGCCGCATCGATCTCGCGACGCAAATCGGCTACTGTGCCGCCAATAGCCGACACCTCCACAAACGTAGCCTTCGTCGTTTCAGCCACAACATGTGCAAGCGAGGTTTTGCCGGTACCAGCCGGTCCGAACAGAATAACCGAACTCAAATGATCCTGCTCAATGGCGTTACGAAGCCAGCTTCCCGGCCCTACCGCTTCGTCTTGCCCAACCAGTTCATCAAGAGAACGCGGTCGCATACGCACCGCAAGCGGCGCGACCTTTGACTTGCGTTCATTCTCCATTTCGGTAAATAAAGTATCCATATTTTCTATAGTATCATACGAACGTCTGTTTGCACAATGCTTCGGTTTGTCTGCTGTATGCAAAAACCGAGGCTCGGGTCCCCCGGTTGAGACACGCCCTCTCTAACTACCGCGTCCTATTTGTCCATGACTTTTTAAATCATATAAACACCATGGGCACCTGACAGCGTTTTCGCCAGGAGAGCAGAATTGAAAATCGGGCAACAGTCTCATGTCAAGACTTTATTTACCGCTGATCACCAGTATACTTTAAGAAGGTCCTGCCCTCGAAGCCACACTTTGCGATGGACCGATGCTAATACTCGAGGGAGCTCAAGATAGCGTGTGAAATGGAGATTCGTATCTGTTGATGCGAAAGCCAGGAAGCAGGCTGCGAGCACCCACCTTTTAAGGTGGGTTCATCCTTCTGGCCGGGGGCTGGGCTTAAGATAAACCGCAGATAACTGCGGTTTTTTCCTATAACTCCCGGTTTTTCGCTTCCTTGTTAATAACCAGAACCTATGCGCAGTCACCTATCTCACTAACTAAGCGGCCGGCAAACGTAACACGAAAATAGTACCGCCACCTATGGCGCTTTCCACCTCAATGGTGCCATGGTGATACATTACGGCATGCTTAACAATGGCCAACCCAAGGCCGGTTCCACCCGTTTCTTTCGAACGACTTTTATCCACCCGGAAAAAGCGCTCAAACACCTTCTCGCGCAAATCTTCAGGAATACCCGGGCCGGTGTCACTCACACGCACGATCACCGTATCGCGCGGCTCAAGTGTCTCCCCCTCATCACCCGAAGCGCCCTCCGATGTAGGAGAGGTCGATGGGGGCACCGGCAATGTCATCGCTTTCTCCACTTCAAAACGCACCACAACACTACCGCCCACATGGTTATAACGAATACCGTTTTCCACCAGGTTATAAATCATCTCTTCGGCAAGCGTCTCAGTCCCCGCAATAACGGCAGACGACCCTTCAACTCTCACTTCGATACCCTGATCGGCCGCAAAACTTCCCAGACGACTCGACACACGCTCAGCAACGGCACGTAAATCGATACGCGTCGATTCGTCACCAAACGCCGACTCGTCCAACCGCGACAACGTAAGCACGTCGTTGATAAGCGAGCGCATTG
>JAEWYG010000010.1 GCA_023395755.1 Actinomycetes bacterium
GTCCACTCATATTCAGACACACTTTTTGTCCGAGTAGAAAAGTCGATTTATTTGACTTATTCCATAAAAAACGGGCGCTGACCTGAGTCAACGCCCGAAATTGGACACACTTTTTGTCCTATAGGCCTCTTTTGAACCACCTATTTGCACACAAAGCTTATGCAGCCTCGACCGCTTTCAGCTGCACGCGGCACCAAGCAGCATCCGCAGGAAGCATCGTCTTAGCTGCTTCCTCCTCAGACTTAGAAGCCAAATCAGCCTCAATACCTGCCAACTGGTCACGAACCGCAGCAACATCAATGGCATCCGTCGGTAGCGCGCGATCGGCTAAGATAATAACCTTCTCACCCGTCACCTCAACGTAGCCGCCCTGCAAGGCAAAACGAACCGCAGTGCCGTCCTTCTGATTCTGAACACGCGCCACACCGTCGGACAAAACCGACACCAGTGGCACATGGCCCTGCAGAAAGCCCATTTCGCCCTCGACACCCGGCACGATTACCATGTACGCGTCGTCAGAGTACAGCTTCGCCTGCGGCGTGACGATGTCGCACACGAGCCCAGCCATTATTCGGCCTTCTGCATCTTAGCGTAAGCAGCGTGTACGTCCTCGATAGCACCCTTGTACACAAAGCACTGCTCAGGAATATGATCACACTTGCCATCAAGAATCTCAGCAAACGAGCGAATCGTATCTTCCATCTTTACGTAAATGCCTGGGTTGCCCGTAAATACCTCGGCCACATGGAACGGCTGACCCAAGTATTTCTGAATCTTACGAGCACGGTTTACAACGAGCTTCTGGTCCTCAGACAGCTCATCCATACCCAGAATGGAGATAATGTCTTGTAGATCCTTGTAGTTCTGAAGCACTTCCTGTACACCCACGGCCACGCGGTAGTGCTCCTCGCCTACGATCTCAGGATCAAGAGCGCGGGAAGTGGACTCCAGCGGGTCGACAGCGGGGTAAATGCCCAGCTCGGCAATAGAACGGGAAAGAACCGTCTTCGCGTCGAGATGCGTAAACGTCGTGGCCGGCGCGGGGTCGGTCAGGTCGTCAGCAGGTACATACACAGCCTGCACCGAAGTGATAGAGCCCGTTTCGGTGGACGTGATACGTTCCTGCAAGTCGCCCATCTCGGTAGCCAGCGTGGGCTGGTAACCAACAGCAGAGGGCATACGACCCAGAAGTGCGGACACTTCAGATCCTGCCTGCGTAAAGCGGAAGATGTTGTCGATGAACAACAAAACGTCCTGACCCTGATCACGGAAGTACTCCGCTTCGGTTAGACCCGCCAGACCAACACGCAGACGTGCTCCTGGAGGCTCATTCATCTGACCATACACCAAGCAGGTCTTATTAATAACGCCAGACTCGCTCATCTCGATAAACAAGTCGGTACCCTCACGAGTACGCTCACCTACACCCGTGAACACCGACGTACCGCCATGCTCCTGAGCCAGGTTGTTAATAAGCTCCTGGATGATAACGGTTTTACCAACGCCAGCGCCGCCGAACAGACCGGTCTTACCGCCCTTAACGAACGGCTCGATCAAGTCGATAACCTTGATGCCGGTCTCGAAAATCTCGGTCGTGGTGGTTAGTGTGTCGTAATCCGGAGCCGGGTGGTGAATAGGCATCCACTCGGATATCTCCGGCATGGGCTTACCGTCAACGGGCTCACCAATCACGTTCCAAATACGGCCCAGCGTGTTCGGGCCCACAGGCATCATGATCGGGTTGCCGGTGTCGACAACTTCAAGGCCGCGCACCATGCCATCGGTAGACGACATAGCAACAGTACGAACGAGGTCGCCCGGAAGGTGCGTTTGCACCTCCAGTACAGTCTTCACTTCCCCAATGGGGGTGGTTGCATCTACGGTCAGGGCGTTGTAGATCGCCGGCATTTGATCCGGCGGAAACTCAACGTCGACAACAGCGCCGACGATACGGACAATGCGTCCGATCGCGCCCTTGGCCGATGCAGTGTTTGTCTCAGCCATTTATTCCTCCAATGCCGCAGCGCCGCCGACGATCTCTGAAATCTCGGTCGTGATGGCGCCCTGGCGTACACGGTTATACAATCTGGTCAGCGTATCGGCAATATCGTTGGCGTTGTCGGTCGCCGATTTCATGGCAGTGCGTCGAGCACCCTGCTCGGCAGCGGCCGAATCGATGAGAGCATGATACATGGTCGTGCGCACATAGGCCGGCAGCAACCGGTCCAGAACACCCGCCGCATCCGGCTCGAATACGACATCGCCCGATAGGGCTTCGGTATGCTCAGCTTCAGCGGGTTCGCCCGCTTCAGCCAGCAATACCTCCGTGTCGACGGGCAGTACCAGCTCTTCGCGCAACTTTTGTTCGGCTGCGTTCTTCGCATGGTTGTAGACAACCACTACCTCGTCAAGCTCGCCCTTTTCGTATCCATCAATGGCATACGTTGCAATGGCAGCAGCTTCGTCGACCGTGGGGTCGGCAGAAAGATCCTTGAACTCCAGCACCGGCACAATATTGCGGTAGCCGAAATAGCCCCCGGCCTTTTTGCCGCAGGCAACCACCGATACGGTGGCGCCCGCAGCCTGCTTGTCCTTCATAAGGTGCTCGACATGGCGCAGCACGTTGCTGTTAAAGCCGCCCGCAAGCCCTCGGTCCGACACGACAGCCACCACGAGCACGTTCTTCACCTCGTCGTGCTTGCGCAGCAGGGCGTTTTCGGAACCGCCCACACGCTCGGCGACATTCGCCAGCATCTCCATCATGGAGTCAGAATACGGTGTCGCGTCGTCCACGCGCTCGGTGGCGCGACGGATTTTCGCAGCCGCAACCATTTCCATGGTACGCGTGATCTGCTTCGTCGAAGAGATGGTGTTGATGCGCCGCTCTAGGTCGTGAAGGTTGGGCATGGTCTACCTTCCTTTACGCCGTCGCCGAAAACTGCAGCTTGAACGTCTCGATAGCGGCGTTCAGCTCCGTTTCGATAGCATCGGTAAACTTCTGCTCCTTCACAATGTTCTCGAAGATTTCCGGCTTGGAAGCACGGAGGAAATCGAGAAGCTCACCGCGGAAGCGGACTACGTCAGCAACCGGAATGTCATCAAGGAAACCATGGCCACCTGCATAAATGGAGACAGCCTGCTCTTCGACGGACATGGGGTTGTAACGACCCTGCTTCAGCAGTTCGGTCATGTGCGCACCACGGTTAAGCTGATCCATCGTAGCCTTGTCCAAGTCGCTACCGAACTGCGTAAACGCCTGCAGTTCACGGAAGGACGCTAGGTCAAGACGCAGTGAACCGGCAACCTGCTTCATGGCCTTAATCTGCGCGGAACCACCAACGCGCGACACGGAAATGCCGACGTCGACAGCGGGACGCTGACCCTGGTAGAACAGGTCGGTCACGAGGAAGATCTGACCGTCGGTAATGGAGATGACGTTCGTCGGGATGTAGGCAGACACATCTCCTGCCTGCGTCTCGATAATGGGGAGCGCCGTAAGCGAACCCGCACCGTTCTCGTCGTTCATCTTCACTGCACGCTCCAGCAGACGCGAATGCAGATAGAATACGTCGCCGGGATAGGCCTCACGTCCCGGAGGACGACGCAACGTAAGCGACATCTGACGATAAGCAACAGCCTGCTTAGACAGGTCGTCGTAGATGCAGAGCACGTGACGGCCCGGATTCTCAGCATTTGCCGGCTTGCCGTCTTCACCGTTATACATGAAGAACTCGCCGATAGCAGCACCTGCCATAGGGGCAATATACTGCAACGGAGCAGAATCGGAAGCCGTAGCCGACACCACAATGGTGTAATCCATGGCACCGTAGCGCTCCAGCGTCTCAACGATGCCTGCCACCGTGGATGCCTTTTGGCCAACGGCCACATAGATGCAAATTACGCCTTTACCCTTTTGGTTGATAATAGCATCAACCGCAATAGCGGTCTTGCCGGTTTGGCGGTCGCCAATGATAAGTTCGCGCTGACCGCGACCGATAGGAATCATCGAGTCGATGGCCAAAATACCCGTCTGCATGGGCTCATGAACGGGCTGGCGAGCAATAACGCCAGGAGCCTTAAACTCGACAGGGCGCATACCCTCAGGGGTAATAGGGCCCTTTCCGTCGATAGGCATACCGAGCGCGTTAACCACGCGGCCGATCATTTCTTTACCCGAGGGGATCTCTACGATACGGCCAGTAGTACGAACCTGGTCGTTTTCTTTGATTGCGGTGACGTCACCGAGGAGCACGGCGCCGACTTCGTCTTCTTCGAGGTTTTGAGCCAAACCGTACACGGTCTTCCCGTTGCCACCTACGAACTCAAGGAGCTCGCCGGCCATGGCGTCTTTCAGTCCATCGATACGGGCAATACCGTCGCCGATCTGGACCACGGTGCCAACTTCGCGGGATTCGACGCTTGTGTTTAGGGCATCGAGCTGCTTGCGCAGTGCCTCGTCAATAGACTTTGCGGTGATTTCAGTCACTAGCATTCACCTCCATCTGTTGATAGTTTGAGCACGTTGCGAGCGCTTTCCAGCTGCGTCAAGACGCTTGCGTCGATTCGCTTGCCGTTGGCACTCATGAGTATGCCGCCCAAAAGGGACTGATCGATATGCTCGCGCAACACGACGTTTGTTCCCAAATCGGCAGCGGTCTTATTAGTGATCAAGTCACGCAGTTTGTCATCGAGTGCCACCACAGTGGTAACATCTACGACACTTACGTTGAGCTTACGCTCGAGCTGATCGTTGTAGCTTTCCCACACACGCGTAATCAACGCGCCATCGCCACGCTCGGCCATAACAGCCAGCACATCAACGAGAACCGGGTTGCACTCCGCAAACACACCGCGCACAACCTGAGAACGCTGTTCAGCCGTGTAGGAGGTAACATCCTCCAACATGGTCGACAGATCCATGCTCGAACGCGTAACACGCAGAATATCTTCGAGCTGATCGCGCACTTCAAGTACGGCGCTCTGCCCGCCGGCCTCGTAAGCGCCGTCCAACAGGACCGACGCATACGTGGCGACTTTTTCTCTTACGACGTGGCGATTAGTTGGCATTGAAACTGCCCGCCTCGTTCACGTAGCGCTCGATGATCTTACGGTGCTCATCGTCGCTCAAGTCCTCACCGATAAGGCGCGAAGCCACGGCGATGGACGTGTCGGCCACCGAGCCTTGCAGCTCAGCGATGGCAGCCTTCTTCTCGGATTCGATGGCTACGCGAGCCTTCTCAACCATGTTGGCAGCCTCGGTCTGGGCCTTGTCGGTGATGTCAGCCTTTACCGCTTCGCCCGTCTTCTTGGCGTCTGCAACAATCTTTGCAGCCTGCGACTTAGCCTCTTCCAATTGGCGCTTATACTCCTCGAGCATACGTTCGCTCTCTACGCGGGCCGCCTCGGACTTCTCAAGAGAGTCCTTGATCGTGCTCTCACGCTTCTCCAGCATGGCGTTGAACTTAGGCCAGCCAAACTTTGCGAGAACAACCCACAGGAGGATGAAGATGACGAGCATGGGGATAAACTCCGCCATGTCCGGCAAAATGGCGCTGATGCCACCCTTCTCCTCGCTAGCGAACGCGAGCGCGGGAAAAGCAAGCGTCATGCCCGATGCGGCACACGCAGCGAGCCCGACACGGGCCGATGCTTTCTTCGCTCTTGCTTTCACGTACGTACCTCCTTTAGCCTTTATACGGCGTTAGATTCCGAATAAGGACCTAAGTTACACAATGAAGG
Organism: Actinomycetes bacterium; assembly: GCA_023395755.1. Classification (GTDB taxonomy): domain Bacteria; phylum Actinomycetota; class Coriobacteriia; order Coriobacteriales; family Eggerthellaceae; genus Gordonibacter. Next base: position 5,740 of record JAEWYG010000010.1, read on the forward strand.
TAAGAACGAAGCCGATGAGGCCAAGCGCCTCAGCGAGAGCAGCGCCGATGATGAAGTTCGTGAACAAACGGCCCTGCAGTTCGGGCTGACGAGCGGTCGCGACGCAGCAGCCGTAGCAGGCGATGCCGATACCAAGGCCGGGGCCGATGGTCGACAGGCCGTAGCCCACGAGTTTCAAGGCCGCGAGAGCGAGTGTAATTTCCACAATTTCCTCCTTTTACCGTTCCCGAGCCTACCCCGGAGAACTTTGGACAACCTGTTTATGTGCCACCGACCGTGGATTAGTCGGATAGAACCAACGTTGTGCGTCGTTTACCGACGCAGCCGCCCAAAGGCGGCGGGATGCATCTTAGTGATCAGACGTAGCTAAGCCAATATAAACAGCGCTTAGGATGGTGAATACATACGCTTGCAAGAAAGCTACCAGTACTTCCAGCGCGTACATGGCAAACAAGAACAACATCCATGCGATGGAGATGCTACCCACGCCTACACCTGCGCCCTGAATAGCTGATTCGATGAACACCGTGGTGAGCAAGGCAAAAATACCCAACACCATGTGACCAGCGAACATATTGCCATAAAGTCGAACAGCCAGCGTAAGTACACGCAAAACCGTGGAGAACAACTCAAGGAACCACACGATGGGCACCATAACAACCGGCAAGCCCGCCGGGGCGAACGACTTCAGGTAACCACCCAAGCCCTTAGATTTGATACCCCAGAAGATGAAGTAAATAAACGACACCGCTGCCAGTGCCCACGTGATACTCAGTGAGCCCGTAGGTGTCTTGAAACCGGGCACCAAGCCGATGAAGTTGCTAATGAGGATGAAGAAGAACATCGTGCACAAAAACGGCAGGTGCTTCTTATAGCCGTGGCCGATGGCGCTCTCGCCCATATCTTTTTTCACGAATTCGTAGCCATATTCAACCATATGCGCAAACTTATTTGTGGGGACCAGCGTCAAACGCTTGGCTGCCGCCATTACCACAACGAGCGTAATAACGAAGCAGATAATCATCCACAGCACGTACTGCGTCATACCGAACGGCGCCGAGCCGAACACGAAGGCTGGATCAAACGATGCCTTCAGATGGGGAACATCGGCTGCGAGTGTCTCAAGAGGATTCACGTGTCTTACCTTTCCATCCTACTTACGCACAAATGTATACACGCCATAGCCGACGGCAGCTGCAACTAACACTGCTGCTTCCGCTAAGACGAAGGGCACCGCACTTTCACGCGCAAGAACAACGCAGGCAATCGCAGCAAGGAAAAGGACGATGAACGACAACAGCACGCCGAGCATAAGCGCGCCTGCGTGGCCTAGATTGCTGGTGTTGGTCACCCGCCTCGTCATACGCAACCCGAGAAATAGTGGCAATACCCCTACTGCTCCGGAAAGCGCTCCTAATACTATTGCGAGTAACATAGCCTGCTTTCGATCTGCGCGTTTTTACCAGCGCCCAACTTAACCGGTACGTATGATAACGGAACTTGCTAACTAACTAACGAGAAGGTAACGAAAATTTACATTTTTCGGGTGAGTGGATGGATAAAACCGGCAGAAAACTGAATAAAGCATAGGGTACTTCTACAGGAAACCGTATAATCAAAGAAATTCTCACGCTACAACAAAAAATTTCATATGTTGTAGCCATAATACCATTTCAAAAAGGAAAAGGAGGGGCGCCGTAGCGCCCCTCCCCCCTACTCGCCGTACACACGCAACATAATATCCGTCTCTGCAAGCATAGACATAGCCAATTCATCGGGATAGGGGTTAGCGTATACAATTTCCTCAATGCCAGCATTGATAAGCATCTTGGCGCACACGACACAGGGCTGCGTGGTGATGTAGATGGATGCACCCGTAATATTAATGCCATAGCGTGCTGCCTGAATAATGGCATTCTGCTCGGCATGCAGACCGCGGCATATC
>JAEWYG010000057.1 GCA_023395755.1 Actinomycetes bacterium
GGCTGCGGATGTTGGGGATGACCGCGGGCAGAGGACTAACGAATGGAGAGAGTTATGGCGAAAGTCAGTATTCAATCGCTGCTTGATGCAGGCAGCCACTTCGGCCATCAGACGCGCCGTTGGAACCCCATAATGAAGCCGTATATCTTCGGCAGCCGTGGGGATATCTACATCATTGATCTGAAACAAACGCTGTACGGCTTGGACGCGGCTTATACGTTTGTGTCTGAGATTGCCCGCAAGGGTGGCACCGTGCTGTTCGTAGGCACGAAGAAGCAGGCTCAAGAAGCCGTAGCTGATGCTGCCAACAAGTGTGGTATGCCCTACGTGAACGCTCGCTGGCTTGGTGGTATGCTCACGAACTTTGTTACCATTCGCTCTCGCGTAACCCGCATGGAAGAGCTTGAGGCCATGGAGGCCGACGGTCGCATGGCGGTGCTGCCGAAAAAGGAGCAGATTCTTCTGCGCAAGGAACTCGGTAAGCTGCAGACGAATCTGAACGGCATCCGTAACATGAAGCGCGTGCCCGACGCTATCTTCGTTATTGACACCAATCGTGAGGCAATCGCTATCCATGAGTCTCGCCGTCTAAACATTCCTGTTGTGGGTACGCTCGATACGAACTGCGATCCGGACGATGTCGATTTCGGTATCCCAGCAAACGATGATGCCATTCGCTCTGTTCGTTTGCTGGCCGACTTTATCGCTGACGCGGTAACTGCTGGTGTAGGTGTGCCGGTGACGGCTGCCGAGATTGCTGCTCCGGCTGAGGCTGCCGTTGTAGCCGAGGCTGAGGTTGCTGTTGTCGAAGTTGAGGCTGCTGCCCCTGCTGCTGAATAGCACTTGGCACCTCACGTTTAGGAACGACTGCGCCGCTTCGCCCCTTAGGTCGGAGCGGCGCTTTGAAACCGAGGCCGTGTCTCGACCCGACGCGGCTCCTACTCAGAAAGGATCATCATGGCTGACATTACCGCTTCCATGGTTAAAGAGCTCCGCGAGATGACTGGCGCGGGTATGATGGAGTGCAAGAAGGCCCTCGCCGAAGCTGACGGCAACATCGATGCTGCCGTCGACGTTTTGCGCACCCGCGGTTTAGCCGCTGTTGCCAAAAAAGCCGGCCGCGCCACTAACGAGGGTACGGTTATGGCACTTGTCTCCGCTGACGGCACGACAGGCGCTGTAGTTGAACTGAACTGCGAGACCGACTTTGTGGGAATGAACGATAAGTTCAAGGCGTATGCCGAAAAAATTGCTCAGGTTGCTATAGCTGCTAAGCCGGCCAACCTTGAGGCGCTAAAGGCTGCCGAGGTTGACGGCGAAACGGTTGAGTCTGTGGTGACCGACGCAATCCACACGCTGGGCGAGAATATTCAGCTTACTCGTTTCTCGGTGGTTGAGGGCGGCGCTGTATCGTCCTACATCCATGGCGGCGGTAAGATTGGCGTGTTGGTACAGTTTGATGTGACGGGCATTGACCCCACGTCTGATGCCTTCCAGGCTTACGGGCGCGATGTGGCCATGCAGGTCGCTGCTGCCGCTCCGGTTGCCGCAACGCGCGAGTCGGTTGATCCGGCTGTGGTTGAGCATGAGAAATCTATCTACATGGCTCAGGCTGCCGAATCTGGCAAGCCCGAGGCCATCCAAGAAAAGATGGCCGTTGGTCGTCTGGAGAAGTTCTTCAAGGAGAGCACGCTCACCGAGCAGCCCTTCGTAAAGAATCCCGACCAAAGCGTATCTGAGTATACGGCCGAGGTTGCTAAGAACCTAGGCGGCGAGATTGCGATTGTTGATTTCAAGCGTCTCATGCTGGGTGAAGAGGCGTAAACTTTTTCATTACACAAGCACAACGAGTTAACGTGTGGGGTCCGGGCTTTTGCTCCGGACCCTGTTTGTGTTGGGAAGTCTTTCCTTCTGCTTTCGTTGTGGAAGTTGGAATAGGGCCGTCTGACTTTTTATAATGGACGAATGCTGTAACCTCCACGCCGTATATTGCGGCGTATACGATAACGAGCGAAAGCCCGACCGTCTTATGCGCGGGCGCAAAGGAATCATACATGGCTGAAGAGATTATTATCGTCCAAGGTAACAATGTACTGACAGGCGACGTAGTTGTGTCCGGTGCAAAAAATTCGGCACTTAAGCTTATAGCGGCCACGCTATTGGGGCAAGGCAAGACTTCCCTCGGTAATGTACCGCTTATTTCAGATATCTCTATAATGTCCGATGTTCTGCGCTGTCTTGGTGCAAATGTTGATCGCCAGGGACATACGTTGTTAGTTGACACCACCTCGGTGGATCGGTGGGAAACTCCCTATGAATTGGTATCAAAAATGCGTGCCAGTATCGCTGTATTGGGCCCGCTTATCGGACGGTTTGGTCGAGCGCGCGTTGCCATGCCGGGTGGGTGTCAAATTGGAGCACGTAATATCGACATGCACTTGGTGGGACTTGAGGCCTTGGGCGTTGTGTTTGTTACCGATCATGGTTTTCTGGAAGCCACTACGCCCCATGGTCTTACTGGTGCGCATGTCGTGCTGGATTTCCCCAGTGTTGGAGCAACCGAAAACCTATTGATGGCGGCTGTCGTTGCTGAGGGTACTACGGTTATTGAGAACGCGGCACGTGAACCAGAGATAGTCGATCTGGTGAATATGCTTAACGCTATGGGGGCTCGCATTTCAGGGGGCGGCTCGTCGCTTATGAAATTGAGGGAGTGCCGTTCGGATCGATGCATCCTTGCGAGCATACGACGGTGGGCGACCGTATCGAGGCGGGTACATTTTTAGTAGGTGGTGCGCTTATGGGTGGTCCCCTGACGGTATGCGGCATCGACCCAGCTTATCTTCGTATGGCTATTATGAAGTTAGAAGCTATGGGCTGTGAAGTAGAGGTGGGTTCCGACTGGATTACCGTGCGTCGCGAGGGACCTTTGGTGCCTATTGATATTCAGACCTTGCCGCATCCTGGTTTTCCGACCGACTTACAGGCGCAGTTTATGTTGTTGGCTGCCAGGGCAGAGGGTACCTCGGCTATTACCGAGAATGTGTTCGAGAATCGTTTCATGTTTGCCGCTGAGCTTGCTCGTATGGGGGCTGATATCACGATTGAAGATCATCATGCAATCGTGCGTGGCGTCGGTGGCTTGCAGGGCGCTCCTGTGTCATCTACCGACCTCCGAGCTGGCGCAGCCCTTGTTTTGGCGGGTATTTCGGCTGAAGGTGAGACGTGCGTGCACAACATCGGCCATATTGATCGCGGTTACGAAGACTATGTTGGCAAGCTCTGTTCGCTGGGTGCCAACGTCGTACGTGCGACGGTAGACGACTCAGTATCGTCCTGTTAGCGAAACGGGGCTAACCCATGTTTGGACGCAAAAAGGGCTTTACAGCAGCCCAATCAAAACTCACGTCGCACCGCATGCGTTCTGCGACGGTAGGTACCCACGTGCAGCGTCGCGTGCGGTCTTCGTCGCGCCACATGAACGCCGATTCTGTTGGATTTTCTAATACGCGCAAAAAGCAGCGTGCTGCTCGCGGTGTGGTGGATACACTCTTGCCTTCTACCGCTATGGGCGAAAGTTCGTCTGAGTACGCGCGCCGCGTGGGTAAACGCGAGTTTGCTCAGGAGATACAGCGCAGGGCTCGTATACGTCGCATTGTTGCTATCGCAATAGCCGTTGTAGTGGTTGCTGTGGTGGCTGTTGGTGTGGGCGTTGCGACGTTCTTTGGATCGCTTGATGCCAAGATGGGTCTTAAAAACTCTGACGCGAAGTCGGCACTGGTTGCTCCCAAGGAGGCAACGCCTTGGTATGCCCTGTTGGCCGCTGATTTAGGTGCAGCTTCTGCTGCAACGGATGAAGAGGGTCCCGATGCTCTTATCCTTGCTCGCGTTGATGAGGGTTCACGCGTGGTAACGTTGATATCGGTTCCTGCAAACTTGCAGGTTATGCTTAAAGATGGCAAAGCTCATAAGCTACGCGAGGCTGCCTCTCAAGGCGATGCGGCGCTTATTTCTGCAGTTGCCAGTTTTGCAGGTGTTGATATATCACACTATGCCAAGATCGATGCGTCGGGTCTGGTGTCGCTGGTTGATACATTGGGCGGTATCGAGGTTGATATCAAGCAGGAAGTAGACGATCCAACTGCGGGAGACGCCTACCTTTCTACTGGTGTTCAAACGCTTGACGGCACCACGGCGTTGACCTATCTACGCGCAAAGAACTTCAAAAAAGGCATTGAAGATCAGGCAGTGAATCAGTGTGAGTTTTTTGCTTCGGTTGCTTTACGTATGCTGGAGTCGGGTGATACTTTGCCGTTTGCCACGCTGCTAGATTCGGTGGGTGGTGACTTTACGACCGATCTATCTGGTACGGCTGCTCTTTCCCTTGCAGGGCAGTTGAAGGGTAGTGCGGCGCCCTCTATTTATGTCGCTCAGGTGCCCGGCTATGAGGCGGTGCGCAATGATGTTCAGTATTATGTTTCGTCGAGCAATGCTTGGACAAGTATGATGACGCTTGTTAAGGCTGGCCAGTCTCCCGTGGTTGATGAGAAGGCGGCCAGTCAGATAGATCGCGGCTCTTTTACGGTGGAAGTGCGTAACGGTGCAGGCGTTACGGGGGGCGGCGCTCAGGTTGCCGATATACTCCGAGCCGACGGGTTTAATGTTGCCCAGGTGGGCAATGCTGAAAGTGATAAGTTCCCTGAAACACTGGTTGTCTATCAAGGCGATGAGAATAAAGCGCGGGCAGAGGAGCTTATTGCCGCGTTGGGCTCTGGTCGTGCCATCGTCGGGGCAGGGTATTATACGTATACGACGGATGTGCTGGTTATTTTAGGTAAGGATTGGAAGCCCGTCGCTTAGAGCACTGTTGCTTGGTTGTGCGGCCACCGTGTCGCCCACGCACTTTTTCGAACCGCCCTGATTGCTGTTGGTACGCTATGGTAGAATCGCACCCAAGAAATAATCTCACTGACGAAGGAGTCAATTATGATCGAGAAAACTGATGTCGCTGCAGTTCTGGAGCTTATTCGTCCGAGCTTGCAGGCCGATGGTGGCGATGTGAAACTAATCGACGTTGCCGAGGATGGTGTGGTAACGGTAGAGTTGCAGGGCGCATGCAAGGGCTGCCCTATGTCTCAGATGACGCTAGCTAATGGCGTTGAGCGCATCTTGAAAGAACGCGTGCCTGGTGTGACCAAGGTTGTTCCGGCTGCCGAATAGCGTCGAGACACAAAGAGGACGGAAGATCATGGCGAATTGTTGGGAAAAGCGTGGCTGCGACGACGAGATGATGTCGCGTTGTCCGCATAACACCCCCGGTGAGCCGTGTCCGGCTGATTGTCACTTTGCGGCCTGTAATCGCACAACGCATGCGGTAGCAACAGATCTCGAAGTGTTGCTGAACCCCGAGCGGTATTATGACGCGGCGATTAAAGAAGTCTGTCGCTTTTGCGAGCATTTTCTGGAGCATGGTCCGAATCTTGCCGATGTGCCTGAAGAGGTCCGTCGTGTCGGTAATCCGAATCGTTTCTTGCTCTAGAGGTGATGCTTGCTTTTTTGTATCAAAAGGACTTTGTTCGTAGGTCTGAGGTGGGGACGGTAGGGTCACTGACGTAAGGCGTAGTTGTCTGGCTATCGGCTAGACGGCTACGCCTTCGTTTTTACGGGCTCTACGTATTTCCCTGAAAGCGTGATTGATGTGTGATATTACGTTTTTCGGAAGTCTGCTACAATGACGATATCAGCGGATGAAGTGAGGGTACGACGGAGGAGCGTGAGCATATGGGTCAAGCGGTTACCTGTCCAACCTGTGGCGCTTCCGATCTTGATGTATGTCGGTACGACTCCATGATGGTCGTGCGTGCCAATCTTGCTATGTTTACGTTACGCTGTCCTGTATGTGGCGCTAAAATTTCAAGCATGCAAGTTATTCCCTCGCAGTTACGCGAAGAAGTTCGTTTTGCGGCCATTGAGGTTGGTGCCGGCATGGGAAGAAAAGACTAACGCTGCGGTATTCGTTGATTATTGCAGCTGCTCGACGTTGTGAGGTCCTGTAGTATCCGATGTTGTCCCACCAAGCTATCCCTTGCTGTGCTGAAAGACAGGCAAAGAGGGTGTGGCGGTGTGGTTTTGGATGCTACAGGGCCTCTCGCTAACTTTAGCTTGACCCGCGAGAGCAAAGGACATCTATGCTGAACAGTCTCTATCAAAATCTTGACCCGGTGATATTCTCACTAGGTCCGCTTGTGGTACGTTGGTATGGAGTAGCCTACGTGGCTGGTTTTGTGTGTGCTGCGCTGCTTATTTATCGCTTGGCTAAGCGTTGGCGTGTTAATGTTGATGCAGACTCATTGCTTACTATTATGTTTTGTGTCATTATCGGCGTTATTGTAGGAGGCCGCTTAGGCTATATCATGTTTTATGGCGAAGGATTGAGTTTTTATCTCTCTCATCCTTTTGAGGTATTTGCGTTTAACCATGGAGGTATGAGTTTTCATGGTGGATTGGTGGGGGCGTTGCTTTCGGGTATCGTTGCTGCAAAGCTTACGCACATTCCGTATCTTACTCTTGCCGACATGGGTTGTGTGGCGGCTCCTATTGGTTTGTTTTTTGGTCGCTTGGCTAACTTTGTGAACGGTGAGCTGTGGGGTGCACCTACTGATCTTCCGTGGGGTGTGGTGTTTGGCGGTTCTGCTGGCATGATGCCGCGCCATCCTTCGCAGCTCTATGAAGCACTGCTTGAAGGCGTTATCCTATTTTTGGTACTGTTCTTGCTGTCACGCAAACGGCCACCGCGTCCACAGGGAACGTTCTTAGGGGTGTTCCTTATCTTGTACGGTTGTTTTCGGTTTGTCATCGAATTCATCAGGGAGCCCGATGTGCAGCTAGGATATTTATGGGGTGGGTGGCTCACGATGGGTCAGCTGCTCTCCGTGCCCCTTATTTTGGTGGGCTTGGGCGTTCTGGTTTATGCAGTTAAGATGAAGCTACCTCAAAAGGGTCTTCCCGAAATGGAACCAGAGCAGTAACATATAAGTCAATGTATTCGTAGATTGAAAGGGAGCGCCATGGATGTCACGTTTTATCATTGCACGCATTGCGGGAATATAGCCATTAAACCGTTTGACAGTGGGGTACCGCTGGTCTGCTGTGGCGAACAGATGGAAGAGCTTACGGCTAATACAACCGATGCGGCAACTGAGAAGCATGTGCCCGTGATTACGGTTGATGGCAACCAAGTGCATGTGGCTGTAGGTAGCGTGCCGCACCCCATGACTCCTGAGCACTGGATTACGTTTGTCTGCCTGGTTACGGAGAAAGGCTATCAGATTGCTCAGCTTACGTCTGAGGATCAGCCGGCTGCCAACTTTGTTGTCGCTGAAGGAGACAAGCCTTTGCGTGCTTACGAGTATTGCAATATCCATGGTTTGTGGGTTGCGGAAGTTTAAGCTTCAACAATAATTTGTTACCTGGCCTGTCGTATTGATGCGAAGAGGGGCAGTAAAGGGTTTTGTATCCAAAAGCTTTCTTTTGATTAAGGCGCCGACAGCTGAAAAGTTGTCGGCGCTTCTTGTAGGGGGAGAGGAGGTTCTCTCCGTTTGCCCCTTTCCCCGCAACATACATTCGCACCCACACGATTTACTCAGCACCTTGATACTACCTCTATAGTATAGAGAAAGACTGAGAATAAGAGTGTCTAAAGGATTAAACGATAACCTGCAAGCCTCGAATCCGCGGCTCAAAAAAAGTTAAAATTACCCTCTTGCCAAGTACCCCTGTGGCGGGTATTATATTCAGGCTGCGTTTCGAGGAGAGCGCGGTATCGGAGCCTTCGATCTGGTCAAAGCTGAGAACGCGAGCAAACGACCGCAGAACTTTTTAGAAAGTTTTAAAAAAAGTTCTTGACACGAGGGAAACGGAAGAGTAAAGTATCTCCTTGCGCTGATCGCCGGAAACGACGACAGCTTGCCCCCCGAAAGGGAGGCGAGAACCTTGAAAACTGGATACT
>JAEWYG010000079.1 GCA_023395755.1 Actinomycetes bacterium
AGGCTAAGCCTTTTGGCTATGTTGACATTACGCAAATCGAAGCTGCGGCCGCTGCTTATGCCGACGAGCATGATGGTCGCGCTCTCGTAATTATACTTGACCACCTGACCGATGCTGGTAACTTAGGCGCCATTGCTCGCAGCGCTGAAGTTGTGGGTGCTAGCGGTATTGTTATTCCGAACAAACGAAGCGTGCGTGTCGATGCGTCTACCTATAAAAGTTCAGCCGGTGCCATTACCCACCTTCCGGTGGCGCAGGTGCCGAATCTTATTCAGGTCATGGCACGCCTCAAAGAGCGAGGCTTCTGGATAGCGGGCGCGAGCGAACATGCCGACGATCTTATCTGGAAGGCAAACCTGAAGGGTAAAATCGCACTGGTCATGGGAAACGAATCTGAAGGACTTTCTCGTGTGGTCAAGGAAAGTTGTGACTTCTTAGTAAAGCTGCCTATCGAAGGCGAAGTGGCCTCTCTGAACGTAGCGCAGGCCTCTACCGCGTGCATGTATGAGTGGCTTAGGCAAAACTACTAGGTTGACGGTGAATACTCAACGTAAAAAACTACTGCTTGTCGATGGATATAACGTGCTACGTTCGGGTAGTCGTTATCAACGCATTGCGGGGCCCGATTATACTGACGATACCTTTAACACAGCACGCGAAACGCTTATCAACGACGTGGTGAACTACGCTGGTCACGACTGGCGTGCCATCGTTGTGTTCGATGGCGCACACAATGCGTTCTCTACGGGCGATGCTCAGACTGTGGGGGGTGTGCGTATTATGTTTTCACCTGCGGGGCAGTCGGCCGATAAGGTTATTGAGAGACTGGCTCACGATGCCCGTGAGCGCCAGGTGGAAACATTGGTGGTTACCAGTGATGCTACCATACAAGATACCGTTTTTGGCTTTGGTGTGGACCGCATGAGTGCCGATGGCTTCTCGCGTGAACTGAGCATGCACTATGAAGAAGCTCGTCTTGACGATACTCCGAAGGTGGCTGAAAAGAATACGGTTGCTTCTCGTATAGACGCGGCCACCTTGACGAAACTTAAGGCTTTGCGCGATCACGTACGCTAATGTTTCTTGTGTTAAATCAGGGATGCTCATCTTTTAATTTTTCGCAAAAAACCAGTTCACAAATCTAGGCAACCGCTGGTTGCGTAAAATGATTACCAGACTTGCTGGTGCAACCGCTCATGCAGCCGTACCTTTGAACCCGTAGATGAAAGAGAAAGACTATGGCTCAAGTAACACGGAAGGGATCTTTCATGAACGTGGAAATTGCCCAGCGCCTCGCCGAGATGCGACGCGACAAAGGGTACAGCCAAGAAGAGCTTGCCGAGAACCTGGGCCTCTCACGTCAGGCAGTATCAAAATGGGAGCGCGCAGAATCTTCGCCCGATACGGGAAACCTTATTGCGCTAGCAAAGTTATATGGCATTACCCTGGACGAGCTACTGCGTATCGACGAAGACATTGCTGATGATGTGAGATTTGAAGCACAGGATAAAACCGAAAGCAGCGAAGCCCAGGTATGCGCTGCGGCTGAAGCAGCAAACGTCGCTGCGCAGACTGCAGCACAAGCTGCCGTTGCTGCCAGTACTGCTCAGGCTCAAACAGCCGCGCAGGTGAAGGCCGCCGAATCGGCTGTGTCGCGTGCTGTTCGGTCTGAGGCTGCGCAAGCTGCACCATCTCAGGTCAATCAGTTTTCTGCGCCCAGTTACGGGCAGCAAGCGCCTGTCTCGGGTGCCCCCCAGTGCACTCAATCTCATCCAGGCGTTTCGGTGCCTCCGCCTCCCACTGGCTATCCTCAGCAGCCGTACAGCCAGCCTGAGCCGGCCAAGAAAGGTGGCCCTTGGACAACATTTCCGTACCCGGTGCTTTGTGTGGTTCTGTTCCTGCTTTCAGGATTCTTTTTTGCTAACTGGCATCCCGCGTGGGTAATCTTCCTTACCATCCCGCTTTATCATTGGATTGCCCATATCATTGAAAACGACCCAAACTACCGAAAATAGGGAGGGTCGAACTATGGCTAGACTTACCGCTCAATCCTGCGTGAAGGTTGCGCTTATTATTTTACTTGCCCTCGCATTGTTTTTGATTGTTGGTTTTGGCAGTTGTTCATCGTGGAAGTCATGGTCTATTGACGGCACAAGCCAGATGCGGGGAAATGCGAGCGTGGGTGTCGAAGGCGTCAAAAACATTGAAATAGATTGGGCCGCTGGCTCGACAAGTATTGCAGTGGGTGAGGGTGATCAGATACAGCTGATTGAAACCTCCAATGGTGTACTGTCAAAGGCACAGTCCATGCGTTGGTCGGTGGTGGGTGATACGTTGAAAATTGACTACGGTAGTGGATGGTCATGTATAAGTATGGCGTCCAAGCACCTTGAGGTACGCATACCAAAATCTCTGGCAGAGAATCTGGGTGTTCTGAGTATCGACGGCGCATCGGGCGACTATGCGGTGGATGGAATTTCCTGCGATACGTTGCAGGTGCAGCTAGCCTCCGGCAAATTGGATACACAAGGTGTTCGGGCACGTAAGCTTGTTCTCGATGCAGCCAGTGGCACCATGCGCGTGCGGGGCATTTTTGCCGACAGCGTTAGAGTAGGCGTTGCTTCAGGTAGGGCTGAGGTTACGTGCGAGAGCGTTTGCCCTAAGGCAATCGATGCAGACATGGCAAGCGGCAACGTGATGCTTGCTATACCCGACAACCCGGGATTTACTGCGACGGTGAATAAGATGTCCGGAAACTTTAACAGCGACTTCGAACTTACGATGCAAGGTGAAGAGCGGTATCGTTATGGGAGCGGCGAGGCCACGTTCGACTTCGACATGGCAAGCGGCTCGCTCACACTGCGCAAGTTCTCCTAGCGTTCTTGGTAACGCCTCCTGAGCAGTCGGAATTAAACCTCTGGCAGCGTACCTCTAAGAGAGAAGTCTCGGGGGGTAATCACCTCTTTAGGTGACACGCTATCAGGCAATTCACCTGCTTAGGCGATAGCATCATTTTTCCTATGCGGCGTAGCATGCATGTCGTTGGAAGGGCGGTTTTGGGCATGAGGGAGCCTAAACAATGAGACCGCTATCGCCTATGCGAAGGAGGATGGATATGTTCGAAAGTAAGCATGCGCTAAACCGACGTCAGTTCCTGGGGTTGGGTGCAACGGCTGCAGGTGCTGCGGCGTTCATGGGTCTTGCGGGTTGTGCGCCTCAGTCCAAAGAGGGAACAGCAAAAGAAAGTGGGGCCAAGACAGCCACCGCAAACAGTGTTTCCGGCGGCGCAGCGACGGGTGAGCTTACCTGGTTGGGGTCCGAGCCAGTAATCGCCGACTCAGAGGTGAAGACCACCGTCGAGGCCGATATTGTAATTATCGGATGCGGCCTTGCTGGTGTTGCTGCCGCTCGTGCAGCTTCCGAGGAAGGCGCGAAGGTGGTTGTGTTTGATAAGGCTGAGGGTCCGCAGTGTCGCAGTGGTGAGTTTGCCGTCATTAACGGCGATCTGCAAGCGCGTTGGGGCCGCGATACGTTTGATCCGGCTCAGATGGTCGACCACCACATGGATGAGTGCTCCTACAAGACGAAGCGCTCTCTGGTAAGCAAGTGGGCCGAAGGCAGCGCCGACGTGTTCGACTGGTATATTGGGGCCAAGAAGGATCTCTACATTTGCGACAGCACGCGCGCTGAAGTGCCGGATGCGAATGCCGCATCATTTCTTATTCCTATTTTTTATCCCCTGCCGGAAGCTTACGATTGGACCAAAGAGCAGCACCCTGTTTACCCTAGTTCGGTTGAGCTTTTGCCGAGTCAGGCACCCGTGCTTAAAGCTAACATGGAAATAGCGGTAGCAAATGGTGTTGAACCTTACTACGGTCACTTTGTCGAAAAACTTATTATGGAAGATGGTCGTTGCGTGGGTTGCTATGCTCGCAATGCCTCTGACGACAGCTATGTGAAGGCTATCGCCAAAAAAGGCGTCATCCTTGCTACCGGAGACTATGCCAGCAACACCGATATTCTGGGTTACTACTGCCCCGAAGTTGTACAGAATGGCATTGCTGAAATCTGGCCGAATATGGACGTTGAGGGTAAACCTACGAATACGGGAGACGGGCTGAAGCTGGGTGCGTGGGCTGGTGCCGCCATCCAACAGCATCATGCGCCAATGATTCATCATATGGGTGGTGGTGCCGATATTAGTGGTGAGGGTGTCATGGGCATTGCGGGCTTCTTGCAGCTGGATAAGCACGGTAAGCGCTTCATGAATGAAGACGTGCCTGGTCAGCAGGTAGAGAACCAGATTGAGCTTCTGAAGGACAAGACCTCTTATCAGATATGGGACGGTAACTGGAAAGAGCAACTACCTTTTATGCCAGCTGGACATGGAGTTGCATGCTACTATGACGAATCGCTGCCTAAAAATAATGCAACATACCGCAACTACAAGTCTCAGGCTAAGCTTGATGCTGCGGTGGCTGAAGGTCGCTGCATCAAGGCAGACACCATTGAAGCACTGCTCGATGCTATCGGTGATATCGACAAAGAAACGGCGCTCGCATCCATCAAACGCTACAACGAATTGGCTGCTGCAGGTAAGGATGAAGACTTTGGCAAGGTTGCCTCACGTTTATTCCCGCTCGGAACAGCGCCGTTCTACGCGGTAAAGATGGAACCTGCGTTGATGCTTACCTGTTTGGGCGGCCTCTCTAGTGATGAAGAGGCTCATGTCTACAGCACCGAAGGAGACGTGATTAAAGGTCTCTATGCTGCAGGCAATATTCAGGGTGACCGCTTTGCCGTGCAGTATCCTATTAGCTTGAAGGGCGTTAGCCACTCGATGGCCTTGTTTTACGGCTATGTCGCGGGTAAGAATGCGGTAAAAGAAGTTTAAGACAATTAAGAATTGTAAGGCTTCTTCCGTGTACGGAGGAATGTCTGAGTGGTGTTTAAGGGTATACCTTCTCCCCTTGATGCGGCGCATCAAGGGGAGTTTTTCTTGGAACCGGTGCTCATTGCCTTCAGTGCCGACTCTTGCTTTGGGCGATGCTATACTGGGCGCTTGAAAGCAGGGGAGGTTAGTGTGGCAAAAAGACAAAAAAAGCAACGGGCTATAAGCCCTTTTGTTGCGCTTGGTGGCCTACTGGGTGTGGTTATTTCGCTTGCCGACAACCCAATGAGCCTCGCTCCTCTCATGGGAGGAGCACAAGCGACACGCTGGTTTCTGGCAGCTACCATTACGGCATCGGTGCTCGGTTGCTTTGTCTTGGCGGTGTGTTCTCGTAAGCAGTTTAAAGGCGCTCTTCCTGTCGATGGTGGTGGGCTTGTCGCATCTCTGGGATTATTGATAGGCTGGGCTGCGGGTGTAACCTTTCTCCCTTTGGCGGTGGTAGCTGCTGGAGGTGCGTTGTTTGGCGGGGGGCTCGCATTTTCTTTCGTGCGCTGGGGTGGTGCTTTCGGTGGCGAGCGGGAGCACGATGCCCTTGTCGATGTGTCCGGCGCCTGTTTCTTGGCGGCCTTATTGAAGGCTCTGTATTTGGCTCTGAGTGCTGCGGTAGCGTGGGCTGCTGTACCTGTCTTAATTGCAGGTTTGATACTTTCCTGTTTTATCCCTGCGCCTGCCAACTTTGATTACCCCATGGGTACGTGGAGCGACGCTGTTCAGCGTTTGCGACGGGCAGGGGTGCGCAATTGGCTGCCAGCAACGGGCTTGATACTCTTGGCTTACATAACCGCATCGGTTTGGGGTGCAAATACGGTGGGTCAGAGCGTTGAGACGGTGTTGGGGGTTGAGAGTTCTTGGGGGAGTACGGTTGGTTTCGTTCTGGGTGCATTCCTTTTGTATGTACTAGCTCGCAAAACGTCGCGTGATGGTCTTCGTTTGCTATATCGACTGGTGCCTGTGGTGTTTGTAGCACTCTTATTGTTGGCCTGGCTGCTGGCTTCTGTTACTGGTTTTTTGGGGCAGTTTGCCTTTAATATACCTATTGGATGTGCCCTGGCTGTTATGGGCTCGCTTTTGTGGGTGCGTCTTGTTGTGCTAGACGATGCCTTAGATGCTCGATTGGTATTCGGAGCCATAGGCGCTTGCTATACGCTATTTTTTTTGGTGGTATTTTTGGTATGGCCATTAGTGGGTGATACCCTGATGAGCCTTTTTGCCCGGTTGTTTATGGTGGTGTTCTTGGTGGTGGTGGCAGTGGTTGCTACGGTGGGCGTACGTAGCGAGGATGTTGAGGCCGATTCTCACGACTTCAAACGCTTGGGCGAAGAGCGTTGTCGCGTTATAGGTGAGCAGGCGTGTCTATCACCGCGCGAAAACGAGATACTGGTGCTGCTGGCTCAAGGTCGCAGTGCTCCTTTTATTGCTGAAGAGTTATTTGTATCCACGAATACCGTGAAAACTCATATACGCCGCATTTACACCAAAATGGGTGTTCATTCCAAGGAAGAGCTTCTCGATGTAGTGCATAACGGTTAGGCGAAGACAATGTTTCAGGTATGGGAAGTTGCTGTCTTGCGGCTCCACTGCCATAATGGGTGCTTTCCTTTCGACGAAATGCGTGGCACATGGAATTCAGACCTTTGCGATTGACCGATAAAGATACGGTCGGTCGGATACTGGCGCCGTTGCGGCGCAACGACTCTACCTTAGGGTTTGCAAACTTGTATTCGTTGCAAGAAAAGTATGGTTTGGAAGTTTGCTTTCATCACGGGGCGCTTTATATACGACAAACGCGTCGCTTAGGCGATGCGGTGGCGTACTTTCTTCCACTGGGTGAGAGTAATCTTGTGCGCGCTGCGGCAAACCTCGTCGATGAGGTGCAGCGGGATGGCTGCCCTTTCTGCTTCGTTAACGTCACACCTGAGGAAAAAGAACAGCTGGAAACTCAAAATCCGGGTGCTTATGCTTTTATGTCCGACCGGGCTTTTGCTGACTATGTATATCGCACACAAGATATTGCTTCTTATGCTGGTCCGGGTTTGGCGAAAAAACGCCGTGAGGTAAATAAGTTCTATCAGCTCTACGGTGCTCGGGGTATTACGTTTGAGTCAATTAGACCCGAACACCAAGAAGAGTTGCAAGCATTTCAGCAGCGTTGGTTTGAGGGCAGTCGTCGTCGCGGCACCGATGAGCATCCGTTGGAGTTGGAACATCGTAAGATCTTGCTTGATTTAAACCACTTCCAGGCACTCGATCTTGAGGGTATTCTATTGCGTATCGATTCACGCGTGGAGGGTTATGCTTACGGTAGTTTGCTTTCGGGTGGTGCCTTTGACGTTATGGTATTGAAGGGCAACCTTGACTACCGTTATATCTGGCGGGTTCTTTTGCGCGAGCAGGCACGGGCGGTTCTCGATCGAGCTGCCTACCTCAATCTTGAGGAGGACTTAGGGCTTTCCGGTATGCGTGAGAACAAACTGAGCTATCAGCCGTATGCCTTGCTGGAGAAGTTCATCGCCACACCACTTTCGTGATACCCTTTTGAGGTATTTCAACGAGGTGATGCGCCTCAACCGGGAAGAAAATTGCCTTCTATTTCCCCAGTTAAGAGGCAAAATCAACAAAAAATGTACATAGTTTGTAAAAGTTTTTCTTGACATTAGTCTAATGCCGAAGTATCTTAAGAAATTGTGATTTTTTGCAGATTTACGGCTTAACTTGAAGGAGGAAAAGCCTCGTGGCTCACGCAAAAACAAGCGCTCCCACCAGCCTTTACAGGAACCGCAGAAGCTTCGCCAAGATTCCCGACGTCATGGATGTCCCGAACCTTATTGCCATCCAAACGGACAGTTTCGACTTTTTTATGGGGGAAGGTCTCGAGCAGGCTTTCAAAGACATTAGCCCCATTGAAAACTCGACAAAAGACATGTGTGTCGAGTTTGGCAAGCATGAGTTCGGCGAACCGAAGTACTCGGTTGATGAATGCAAAGAAAAGGACGTCTCGTACCAGGCGCCGCTTTTCGTCGAGATTCGCTTTATTAACCGCGAGACGGGTGAAATCAAGGAGCAGGACGTGTTCATGGGCGATTTCCCGCTCATGACGCCGCGCGGCACCTTTATCATCAATGGTACCGAGCGTGTCGTCGTGTCTCAGCTTGTGCGTTCTCCAGGCGTGTACTTCGCCTCCGAACGCGACAAGACGTCAGACAAGACGCTCTTCAACGCCAAGGTTATTCCGAGCCGTGGTGCATGGCTCGAATTTGAGACCGATAAGCGTGATATTCTTTCGGTGCGTATCGACCGCAAGCGTAAGCAGCCAGCTACTCTGCTGGTGCGCGCTCTTGGCCTCGCTGAGACCCGCGAAGAGATCATTGAGCTGCTTGGTGCCGACGAGATGGTACTGCGCACGCTCGATCGCGATCCGGCTACCACAAAAGAAGAATCGCTTATCGAGCTGTATAAGCGCTTCCGTCCCGGTGAGCCGCCTACCATCGATTCTGCTCGTACGCTGCTTGAGGGCTTATTCTTTAACTCTCAGCGCTACGACCTGGCGAAGGTTGGCCGCTATAAAATTAACAAGAAGTTGGGGTTCGATCCCGATTTCGATGCCTCAACGCTTACTGATGACGACATCGTGAAAACGATGCAGTACATTGTTGCGTTGCATGCAGGTGCCGAGGATGCGCAGACCGACGATATTGACCACTTCGGCAATCGTCGCATCCGCACCGTGGGCGAGTTGATTCAAAACCAATTCCGTATTGGTTTATCTCGCATGGAACGTGTTGTGCGTGAGCGCATGAGCATGCAGGAGCCTGATGACATTACGCCGCAGAGCTTGGTGAATATTCGTCCTATTGTGGCGTCCATCAAAGAATTTTTCGGTTCTTCGCAGCTGTCGCAGTTTATGGACCAGACGAACCCTGCTGCTGGTATTACGCATAAGCGTCGTTTGTCAGCTCTTGGTCCGGGCGGTTTATCTCGCGAGCGTGCTGGCTTCGAGGTGCGCGACGTCCACACGTCTCACTATGGTCGTATGTGCCCCATTGAGACGCCTGAAGGTCCGAACATCGGTCTTATTGGCTCGCTGGCTACGTATGCTCGCATCAACCCCTATGGTTTTATCGAAACCCCGTATCGTCGCATTGTCGACGGTTTGGTTACCGATACCATTGACTACCTCACGGCCGATGAAGAGGAAAAATACACCATCGCCCAGGCAAACGAGACGTTCGATCTGGAAACACGTCAGTTCGTTACGTATGCCGAGGACGGCTCGTTCACGGTAGACAAGAAGGTTCTCTGTCGTACGAAGGACGCCGACGGTGTATTTGGCGAGCCTGACGAAGTGCCCCCTGCGCGTATTGACTATATGGACGTATCTCCACGCCAGATGGTATCGGTTGCTACCTCGCTTATCCCCTTCCTCGAGCACGACGACGCGAACCGTGCCCTCATGGGTTCGAACATGCAGCGTCAGGCTGTGCCGCTGTTGCGTCCCGACGCTCCACTGGTTGGTACCGGCATCGAGCACCGCATTGCGGTTGACTCTGGCGAGATCTTGGTTGCTCAGAATTCGGGTGTCGTTGACTATGTCGACGGTCAGACCATCATCGTGCTGAACAACGATGGCGAATACGACGAGTACCTTATTCCGAAGTTCCAGCGCTCGAACCAGTCGGGCTGTATTAATCACCGCCCTATTGTTCGCAAAGGCGATGAGGTGCAGGCTGGCGACGTGCTCGCTGACGGCCCCTCCTGCGATGGCGGCGAGTTGGCGTTGGGTCAGAACCTCATGGTTGCCTACATGCCGTGGGAAGGTTACAACTACGAGGACGCTATCATTGTGTCTGAGCGCGTAGTGTCCGAAGACTTGCTTACGTCCATCCATATCTCGGAGTACGAGGTTGATGCACGTGATACGAAGCTGGGTCCCGAGGAAATTACCCGCGAGATACCCAATATCTCCGATGACATGATTTCCGATCTTGATGCCGATGGTATTATCCGCGTGGGTGCCGAAGTGTTCCCGGGCGACGTGCTGGTGGGCAAGGTTACGCCTAAGGGAGAGACGGAGCTCACGGCTGAAGAACGTCTGCTGCGTGCTATCTTTGGTGAAAAGGCACGTGAAGTGCGCGATACGTCGCTCAAGGTGCCTCACGGCTCTGGTGGTCGCGTTATCGGTATGAGTCGCTTTAGCCGTGCGGCCGGTGACGAACTGGCTCCTGGTGTCAACGAACTGGTGCGCATTTACGTAGCGCAGAAGCGTAAGGTGCAGCAGGGCGACAAGCTGTCCGGTCGCCACGGTAACAAGGGTGTTATCTCGCGCGTATTGCCGCTGGAGGACATGCCTTACCTGGCAGACGGCACTCCTATCGATGTTATCTTGAACCCGCTGGGTGTTCCTTCTCGTATGAATGTTGGTCAGTTGCTGGAAAACCACCTTGGCTGGGCAGCGAAGTGGGGCTGGTCTGATGAGGCCGATACCACCGAGGTAGTGGAAGGACCCATGCACGTGGCGACGCCCGTATTCGACGGTGCTACGGAGAAGGAAATTTCCGACGCTATCGAGAAGTCGAACCGCAACCTTATCAACATCAACCATGCCAAGTTCGGCGATCTGGCGCGTGACGAGTTCGTGCCCCAGCTGTCCCGCACGGGCAAAACCTGGCTTTATGATGGCCGTACGGGCGAGAAGTTCCGTGAGCCTATCACGGTTGGTCAGAGTTATATCTTGAAGCTTGGTCACATGGTCGACGACAAGATTCATGCACGCTCGACGGGCCCCTACAGCTTGATTACGCAGCAGCCTTTGGGCGGCAAGGCGCAATTCGGTGGTCAGCGCTTCGGCGAGATGGAAGTGTGGGCGCTTTATGCCTACGGTGCTTTTGCAAAAGCACATTACCAGCAAGTTTTTGCACATGCCCTTCAAAGCCTCCGAAAATAATGCGTCGATTCACCTGGAC
>JAEWYG010000100.1 GCA_023395755.1 Actinomycetes bacterium
CGACATCGTGTCGTGTGGCGTTCATATTTAGCCACGTTGACGGCGGGTATGGCGGCTGGCTATGGGTTGGGCTGTCTGTTGTCGAACGAGACCGTGCAGTCGGGTGCTTACGGATTGGCTGAGGTACTGGTGGTGTTGACTTGCGCGGGACTACTCTTCGATGCTTGTCGTAAGAATCGTATTGGTGAGACGTTGACCATGCGTTTTTTCTTACCGTTTGCAGCCGTTGTGGCATTTCCTCTTATGTTCGTGCCTCAACCGAGCAAGTTTGTATTCGCTATCTTATTGCTGTGTGGTTCGATCTTCCCTATAACGTGTTCGTTGTCGGCGATGTGCAAGCATGTCGTTTTGTGTGATCTTGCTCCTATTAGGGCGTTCTCTTTTGGGCGGTTCGTGTGCTTTGTTGGTATTGCGCTGGGTATGGCCCTGGCGTTTGGGGGATTTCTCCACGATGGATGGGGTGGCTTTTCGTATGAGACTACGTCCACCGCCTCGGTTGTTGTGTTTATGGTTTTAGTCATCTTCTCGGCATCTTTCGTTATGATTGAGGACAACTACCCTGATGAGGCGCGGATTAAGCGAACAAAAACTTGCGCGGCTGGTAACGCTTCTGCCCTTGAGGTTGCTCCGGGTACGCCGATTCGACTGATTGAGGCGGCTTCCGACGAGCCGGAGCAGGGGAGTACGGATCGTGCGGCGCGTCCGGGGATATTTCATATTAAGTGCGAGATCGTGACAAAGCAGTACGGGCTCTCTAATCGTCAGCGTGAGGTGTTAGGTATGCTGGCGAAAGGGCGTAATGCCGATTACATAACTGAAAAGCTTATTATATCGTCTCATACGGCCAAAGCGCACATCTACAATATCTACCAAAAGACAGGAGTTCATTCACGCCAAGAGCTCATGGATCTGGTTGAAGATACTGATGTTTCCGATGGCGGTTCGATGGTTCGCGATATCCTCGCAGACTGGCGTTAGTGCATATTTGGTTGGAACTGCCATCATTTCGACAAATGGTCATCCTCTTCTTACTTGTACTAATCCTTCACGCCTTACTTTTGTAAAGTAGCGTTTCACACCCCATGAAACCCGTTTTGCTCTCGCGTACCTTAAGCGATGCAGGCGACTGGCCTGTACCGCGCTGCTGCTTTCAGGCGGCAAGACGAGAGAGGAGACGAGGCCCATGCTTTTCGATTATCGAGAGTTTCTCGACGGCGTTGATCGTAGGGCATACCACGAAGGGGAATGGCAGTGGGAAGAAGATGGCTATACAGTCACTCGCACGTATTCCTATTCTGCACCAGGATGTCATGATTCGTGTGGCGTGCTTATGTACGTCAAGGACGGCAAGTTGGAGAAGGTGGAGGGTGATCCGTTGGATCCCTGCGCCAACGGTCGTTTGTGTATGCGTTGTTTGAACCTTGAAGAGGCAGCGAACTATCCCGACCGTCCGAAGTATCCGCTTAAACGTGTGGGAAAGCGCGGTGAGAACAAGTGGGAGCGTATTAGCTGGGAAGAAGCTCTTGACACGATTGCCACTTGGATCAAGGAGAACCTTGACGATGCAGGATATGGGCGTGAATCTATCTTTGTAAATCATGGCACAGGGCGCAATATCTCGTCATGGGTACCGTTTCTGGGTGGTGCGTGTTTGGGTACGCCGAACATTGGTGCTATTGGATTTTCGGGGTATTCCTGTTATCTGCCGCGTACATGCGGCACGGCAGCCGGCATCGGGGACTTCCCGATCGTTGATGCCTCAGAAGGGCATGAGGATCGTTATGCGAATCCCGAATGGGAGCGTCCTGACGTAGTGGTTGTTTGGGGTTGTGAACCGCTACGTTCGAATGCAGATGGATACTTAGGGCATTGGCTGAATGTGTGCATGCAAATGGGGACGGAGTTTGTTTCCATTGATCCGCAACTTACGTGGTGGAGCGTGCGTTCTGAGTACTGGCTTCCTATTCGTCCCGCTACCGACCTGGCTCTTGCGTTGGCATGGTTAAACGTCATTACAACCGAAGATCTTATCGACCATGAGTTTGTAGACTGCTGGTGTGCTTACTATGACGAATTGAAGGCCCATGTGGCGCAGTTTACGCCGGCCTGGGCGGCTGAGATATGCCAAGTTCCGGCTGAAGATATAGCCGCTGCGGCGCGCTTCTATGCTGCCGCTAAACGCGGAGCGATCCAATGGGGCTTGGCCTTTGACACGCAGGTGGACTCTATCCAACTCTGTCAGACGGTGAGCAATCTGATGAGCGTTTGTGGCAATATTGATCGTCCTGGCACAAACATTCTTGTGCGCAACGGCTTCGAAATCAATCCTGGCTATGCTACCGCGCAGCTATATTGTGACCCTGAAACGTTCTCGAAAAAGTTGACGGTGGATTTAGTTCATCCCGGATGCGTACAGTTCATCGGTATGGCTGACTGCGATGCTGTTAACCGCGCATTCGAGACGGGGGAGCCGTATCCCATCAAGATGTTCTGGTCTCAGGGCTCCAATGGTATCAGCTGCTCGGTGACGGCTGCGCCTCGTGTGCACAAGATGCTTGAAAACGTTGAGTTCTGCGTGGTGGCTGATCCGTATATGACACCAACGGCAGTTGCCTACGCCGATATCTTCCTACCCCTTAAGACCACGGCAGAGCGTGATTCTATGCGTGTGTGGTGGACGCCTTTGCGCGCCATGAAAGCTGTAAGCGAATGGTACGAGGCAAAATCTGATGAGGAGCTTATTGTGGCGTTGGGAAACAAGCTCAACCCGGAGCTGTTCCAAAAACGCTGGCCTACACTCGAAGCGCTGCTCCAGGATTATCTGGATGTTGGCTTTAATCTCTATGATCCCGACACCGGCAAAAGCTACAAGAGTGCTGGCCGTTCAAAATCGGGCATGGTTGAGGTGGAGGATGTTCATACTGACTATTGGAAGCGCCATCATGCCGATGGTACCTGCAGCTTTGATGCGCTCGTGGCTAAGGGCGGCTATGAATATGACGACTTCTGTGCAACATATCGTAAATACGAGAAGGGCTTGTTGCGCCCTGATGGCCAGCCGGGCTTCGCTACACCCAGTGGTCGTATTGAACTGGTGCCGTTTGCCACGTTTGGGGCATGGGGCATCCCTCCTTTGGCTGAGCATGTGGAGTCGCTGACGGCCGAGCGGTGGTTGCACGACGAAGAGTACCGCAAAGAGTATCCGTTTATCTGCATGAATGGTTCTCGGTCCTATGAGTTCTTCCACTCTGAGAACCGCCAGCAGAAAACCATGCGCGAATTCCATCCCGATCCGTTGGTTAAAGTGAGTGCGCAGACGGCTGAGGAATACGGGCTGCATGAGGGTGACTGGATCTGGCTTGAGAATACCGAAGGTCGCTGCCGTCAGAAAGTTACTATCGACGCGACGCTCAATCCTAACTATGTGCATGCCGAACATGGCTGGTGGTTCCCTGAGCAGGAGCCAGCCTTCCCTCACCTGTACGGTACGTTCGACTGCAACATAAACAATTTGACGGCTTCCTACGAAACGGGCTTTGGCGGCATCGGCAATCCACTAAAGAGTATCTGTTGCAAGATATACAAGTGTGCCGACGACGAGGTGGTACCCACGCCGGGCGAGGTAGTTACCCAGCTCGGCGGATTCCGCAGCAATTATGTGGCGGGACAGCCTTTTGCGTGGACGACCGACAACACGACACGCGAGGGAGGACGATTTTAAGATGAAGGGCATTCTGATTAACTATGAGTTCTGTACGGGCTGCCATTCCTGCGAGGTGGCCTGCAAGAAGCACCTGGGATTGTCTGAAGGCGAGTTCGGCATCAAGCTGACTGAGACGGGCCCCTACGAGTACCAGGGCAAGACCGGCAAGGAGCGCTGGGAGTGGACTTGGCTGCCCGTCATGACGAAGGCATGCGATATGTGCACCGACCGTGTGGACCAGGGCAAGATGCCCATGTGTGTACAGCATTGTCAAGCTTGGTGCATGTACTACGGCGAAGTGGAGGATCTGGCGAAGAAGCTAGACGGCACCTCACGCTGCGCAATTTTCACGCGCTGACAGTTTGGTTTTGTCTTTTAGTAGGGATACGCGGTTTGTGTGCTACGTATCCCTATGGATGAATGCGGTTCTCACGTTTTTTCACAATGATCGAAAACCTGATGAGAGTCGCTTTTACTACCTCAGTGCTTAGGTCTGGAGCCTAATTTTGTAGGCAAAAAGCAATATAGGTTGTCTTGCCTCATGAAAAACCGGGCGTATGGAGACAGAATCGTGCCGTCCTCTTTGCCAAGGGCATAAAAATCGTAAAGAGGACAAGGGGACGTTGTGAGAAAGGGGTACTTGGGGCAACGGGGAATGTTGCTGGTTTCGTTTGGTAATCCAACAGAAAGGTACCAAGATGGTTGAAGAAAAGAAGGGGATACATCGGGCTTGGCTCATCTTTATCGGCGTATGTATGATGATGGCCGGCGGCATGGGTCTCGTACTCAATGTTATGGGCAATTATTTCGCGCCCATGGCAATGGCGTTCGGGTTAATAACACCCGAAGGCAAGCCGGATGTAACGCAGGTCACGCTCCTCATGACCGTGTACTCGTATGTGATGTTGGTTTGGCTTCCGTTCGCTGGTCGCTTGTTTGACAAGGTTGACGCGCGTATTTTGTTTGGCGTCGGTGGGGCGCTCGTGGCTGTAGGCGTAGCGCTTTTAGGCGTATGGACGCAAGTATGGCAGATCTACATTTCGGGTGCTATGTTCGGTTTGGCTGGTCCGATGATCTTTCTCGTGGGGCCCTCTGTGCTTATTAACAACTGGTTTGCTCCTCGGCAGGCGGGCAAGTTCCTTGGTATTGCCTCGGCATTTACGGGCGTTGGTACGTTTGTGTGGTCTCCGCTTTTCGCCGGACTTATCAAGTCGAACGGTTACCAGACCGCGTTCTTCATTGAAGCTGCCGTGGCTGCTGTGCTTATTCTCATACCGGCGCTGTTCTTTTTTCGAACGCGTCCCGAAGACGTGGGTTTGAAACCGTTCGGTATTGAGAAGGAACAGGCTATCGATGGCGAGGCTCCAAAGAAAAGCGGCGTGTCGGGTAAATTTGCACTCGGTACCGTGGCCTTTTATTGCATCTTCGTGGCAGCATGTCTCATCTCTCTGGGAGGCGGCTATAAGTCACTCATGCCTACAGCTGTACAGTCTGTTGGTGGCCCCGACCTTGCCATGCTCGGTGCGAGTATGATTTCTGCTGCGGCGGTTGGCAATATTTTAGGCAAGATTGTGCTTGGTTCGCTTGCTGACAAAATCGGTATCAAGAATTCCATGGTCGCTTTTGCTGTGGTAAGCATGATTGGCTTCGGCATTATGGTTGCTATGCTCGGTGCCAATGAGGTGGCTATGTTGGCGGCTGGTTTCTGTATCGGTACCGGTGATGCCATGATGTCGGTCGGACTACCGTTGCTTACGCGCTCCTGCTACGGCGATCGTGATTATGCGAAGATATATTCGTACCTTAACATGGGTATTGCCGTTCTTGGTGGTCTTGGCGCGACGTTCGTGGCTTTTGTGGCCTCTATGACGGGTGGGTTTCAGGCGGCTTATGGTTGTGGCATTGTTTTCGAGGCAGTGATTGTAATAGCAGTTATCGTTGCTGCTATTACGGCTAAGAAGTTCAAAGATAAGTGGACCGCCGAAGGTGAGCCCGAGAAATCTCGAGCATAAGAATTACAATTCGTTCACTGATATGTTGACGGATGAGAAAATTGTTGAGCATAAGATGCCGCCGGTTGTGCGGGTGGCATCTTATGTTTTAAGCGGTGAACGTTTGCGGCGATCCCAAGAGAAGACATATAGCTAATGAGGCTGTGTGTTAAAGACGGGTTCTGTCGCAGTTCGATCGATCTATGTAGGATGCACGTTTGCATCGCGCGATAGATAGGTGATCATATGCAAAAGACTAAGCCCCGCATGCATTATGCGTGGTTGATTCTCATCGGCTGCTGTTTCATGCAGGCTGGTGGGCTAGGCGCCGTGCTCGACGCCGCTGGTGTATTTTTTGTCCCAGTTTGTAACGACCTCGGGTTCTCTCGTTCCGAGTTGTCTCTGTACCTGACGTTCTATTTTATCGCTACCATATTCGCTATGCCCTTTGTGGGAAAGTGGATTACAAGGTTTAACCTTAATAGACTGCTTAGTATTGCATTTGGGTTGGTCGTGTTAGGCTTGGCGCTAATGGGTTTGTACGACCAGCCCTGGCAATGGTGGGTGTCTGGAGTGATATTCGGTTTGGCAGGTAGTTTTATTTTTGTTGTACCCACTCCAATCCTTATTGATAACTGGTTTGCTAAACGCAAGGGTGTGGCGTTGGGTGTTGCTATGTCGTTCTCGGGTATTGGTGGCGCAATTCTGTCACCTCTGTTCACTCTTCTTATTCAGAGCTTCGGATGGCGTAGTTCCTATTTCATGGCCGCAGGTATGATTGCTTTACTGGTTCTTCCTTGGACGCTATTCGTTTTTAAATTGCATCCGAGCGATATCGGTCTCAAGCCTTATGGATGGAGTGAACAGAGCGAATTCGCCGAGCATCACGGGCAAGTGCAAGGTAGCCTTGCGGGCGTACCGTTAAAGAAGGCGCTCAAAACTATACCGTTTGTGTGTATGTTCCTCTTCTCAGGGCTGATTGCGTATTTCGCTGGGTTCAATGCTCATCTGCCTGGTTTTGCGCAGTCTGTCGGGTATTCGGCCCTACTGGGTTCGTCTCTTCTGACCGCCGTCATGGTTGGTAATGTGGTCGAGAAGCTTGTCGTGGGGTGGTTGAACGATCGGGTTGGTGTGCGGCTCACCGTGAATATCCAGTTGGTTATGGTGGCGTTTGGGTTCTTGGGATTCATGTTCGCGGGACAAAACCTTGCTTTGTTGTACGTGTCGGCCTTCTTTTTCGGGGCGCAGAACTCGCTTGTGTCGGTGTCAACGCCACTTTTGATAAGACACCTATTTGGAGAACGTGATTTTGCACCCATTTTTACCTATGCCCGTATCGGTACTGGAGCTATTGGCTGCTTAGGTCCGGTGAGCGTGGCAGCCATCTTCGATGCGAC
>JAEWYG010000101.1 GCA_023395755.1 Actinomycetes bacterium
CAACAACGATCCGCCGCGACTTACGATGTTAGTCAGGCGGCCTGTTTCACGAAACGACTCGAGAGTACGTCGATTCATCCCCGCATGGATCGTAGCAAAGTCCACACCATCCTCGGCGTGTGCACGCACGACCGACAGAAAATCTTGGGCTGTAATATCAATTAACGGCATTTCCAAATGCCCGATGGCATCATACATGGGCACCGTGCCTATCATGGCAGGTGCTTTCTCAATGAGCCGCGTACGGAAGCCGCGCGTCTTACCACTATTCGAAAGGTCCATGATAGCCTCGGCGCCCAACTCCAGCGCTACATCAACCTTTTTCCATTCCTCGGCCTCATTAGCGAGGTCGCCGGATATACCCAGATTTACGTTCACCTTTGTACGCAAGCCACCACCCACCCCCTCGGGCGACAGCGCCACATGATGAATGTTGGCAGGAATAGCAATACGTCCGGCAGCCACACCCGCACGGATAAAATCCGGCTCGCGGCCTTCTTTTTCGGCCACAATCTGCATTTCCTTAGTGATGGTACCAGCACGTGCCGCATCGATCTGCGTCATAGAACTCCCTTCGTTGGCATTACCCATGTCAGGTTCCTCGGGTCGAGGCGTGCACGGCGCCCCCTCTCAGCCTGCCCGGCCGCATGACGGCTGCAAGCTCCCCGGTATGAAAAAGTACGTGATTAGTATAGCTCTCTATGCAGAAGAACAGCGTGCAGCACGCGCAAGTGACGAGTTTTTCACGAAAGCGGCGCTAAGCCGCATGCAAAGGGTATCAGAAGATAGGTAAGCCCCAAGCTTGCGCCCAGGGCGGATAGGTGGTGCCCCCAGGAGGATTCGAATCTCCGTTTCCGGCCTGAGAAACCGGCGTCCTTGGCCACTAGACGATGGGGGCATATGAAAACGAAAAGTCCTTCTAATACATTTCAGTAAGCACCTCAACTGCGGCTTCGATAAATGTATCGATATCTTGCTCAGAGTGCGCACGCGAGAGGAACAGCGCTTCAAACTGACTAGGAGCAACAATAAAACCGCGGTCAAGCATACCCATAAAATACCGAGAGAATGCTTCCGTATTGCACGTTTTCGCGCTCGCGTAGTCGTGTACCACATCGGGTGAGAAAAACAGCGTAACCAACGATCCCATACGGTTAACCGTGCATGGCGCACCCGTTTCCGCAATAGCGCGGTTAAGGCCTGTTTCGAGTTTTGCACCCTTAGCCTCAAGATCTTCATAGACGCCCGATTGCTCAAGAACGGCCAAAGTTGCAAGCCCTGCTTCCATAGCCACAGGATTACCCGAGAGCGTTCCAGCTTGATACACCGGACCGCTTGGTGCAAGAGCTGCCATCACGTTGGCACGTCCAGCAAAACAACCCACGGGAAACCCGCCACCAATAATCTTACCGAGCGTGCACAGATCGGGCAGCACCCCAAAGCGTTCTTGCGCGCCACCAAGCGCCGCACGAAACCCACTGATCACCTCATCGAACACGAGCAGCGCTCCCGTTTGGTCACACAAACGACGCAGTCCTTCAAGAAATCCCGCCGCAGACGGCACAACACCCATATTGCCAGCGATTGGCTCCACGATAACGCAGGCAACCTCACCTTTGTGGACACGCATAAGTTGATCGACAGCATCAAGATCGTTATAAGGTGCGACGAGTGTGTCGCGCGCCGCACCTTCAGTGACCCCCGGTGTTCCAGGAATACCAAACGTGGCAACCCCACTACCCGCACTTGCCAACAAGGCGTCCGAGTGACCGTGGTAGCAGCCATCAAATTTAATAACGAGCGGTCTTCCAGTAAAACCACGCGCAAGGCGCACTTCACTCATGGTGGCTTCAGTTCCCGACGATACCATACGCACCATCTCTGCGCACGGCACCAACTCGCATACTTTACGAGCCAAGCGCACTTCAGCCTCACACGGTGCCCCAAACGACAATCCTCGTTCAAGCTGATAACGCACAGCCTCGAGCACTTCAGGCGGCCGGTGCCCCAAAATCATCGGCCCCCACGAGCCTATGAAGTCGATGTACTCATTGCCGTCGACGTCTATCACTCGGCTACCGAAGGCGCGTTCGTAGAACACAGGGCTGCTTCCCACATTCGAGAACGCACGTACCGGCGAGTTCACGCCTCCGGGGATACAGCTGCTCGCCGTAGCAAACAAGGCGGTCGAGCGATCATGATACAGAACACGACTCATTAGTACTCCTCCTCGAAGTAGCGCATGGATGTTTTCTTGAACTCACGGGTTGAAAGCAGCAAACGGGGCTGGGGTACCTCGATCCCTTTGCATGCAAGCTCGTTGTGAAGATGAACCGCCACACGTTCGCAGCTTGCTCTATCACGGCCATGTATCATCGTATAAAGGTTAAATGGCCAGTTTGCATAACGAGGCCGTTGATAACAATGACTCACCGCTGTCGGAGTCGCCAGTATTGCGCCAGCAGCAAGCACCTGATTATCAGGCACGTCCCATACCGCCATCGCATTGCTAGAAAACCCCATACGACGATGACGCACCATCGCACCGAAACGGCGGATAACACCAGCTGTATGCAATTCACGTGTGCGCTCAATCACCCACTCCTCCGAAAGAGTGTGACCCACCTGCCCAGAAACATCCTTCGCCGCTTGCGCGAAGGGACGCATCGTGGCACCTATATCTCCTTGCAGCACACGAATAAGTGCGCGATCATCCCCGCTGAGTGGTTCCGCCTCAACGCAGGCAGGCTCAAGAGAGGCGCTCGCGAATACAGGCGATACCTCCTCGGACAAAGTGGCAACTGGTTGCTCGTTTACGGTTACGTCGAAGGCGACTTTAATCTTAAACAGGCGCTGTGTCGGCAACACCAGCACATCATTACATCCCGTTTGAGCTGCGATGCAAGCTAGCTCCTCATCTCGCTCTTTCACATTGCGGGCAATAAGCGTGAACCACAAGTTGTATCGATCGTTGCGCTCGTAGTTATGGGTAACGCCAGTATGTGCGCTTACGAGGTGCGCTGCTCGCTCGATATTGTGTGGCGCGATGGCCAATGCAGCAAGCGTTGAGACATAGCCCATGCGCGACGATTCGAAACTCGCACCAATACGCCGAATAATCCCTTGCGAGCGAAAAGCCTCCACCGCGTTGTATGCTTCATCTTCTGATACACCGCACCTTACTCCAAGCTCGTGATAAGGTCGTTTACACAGGGGGAAGTGTTGTTGTACCCGCGTCAAAATTGCGCGTTCAAGGGGCGAGCCTAAATCGCTGCAATCAACATGCTTGCAGCCACTCAGACCCACTTCAGCGCACATTATGATGATCCTCAATAATCCAACGAGCAGCTTCTTTGGCGTGGTAGGTAATGATGGCGTCGGCGCCTGAACGCTTCATGGACAGAAGAGACTCGAGCACGACACGACGCTCATCGATCCATCCCTGCGCCGCGGCCGCCTTTACCATGGCGTACTCTCCAGATACGTTATAGGCAATCGTAGGAAAGGCAAAGGTATCCTTCACCTGTCGTATCACATCTAGGTAAGACAAAGCTGGTTTGACCATAACCAGATCGGCCCCTTCTTCGATATCAAGCCTCACCTCACGCAGCGCTTCTTCCACATTCGCCGGGTCCATCTGATAGGCTGATCGATCACCAAACGCTGGCGCTGAGTCGGCGGCGTCACGAAATGGCCCATAGTAGCCAGATGCATACTTTGCCGAGTACGCCATAATGGGCACGTGAGAAAACCCCTCAGCATCAAGAGCGCTACGAAGAGCAGCCACCCGTCCGTCCATCATGTCGGAAGGTGCCACCATATCAGCCCCAGCGCGTGCGTGGCTTACCGCTTCCTTTGCAAGAAGAGCGAGTGTCTCATCGTTTTTCACCTGCCCCTGCTCGTCAATTACTCCGCAATGCCCGTGACTCGTGTATTCACACAAGCACACATCAGTAATTACATGGAAGTCGGGCGCGTAACTTTTAATTGCCCTCACAGCCTCTTGCACCATACCGTGATCGTCATAGGCCTCGCTGCCGTACTCGTCTTTTTTTCGAGGTAGGCCAAATAATATGAGCGATTTCACACCACAGCTTCGAAGTTCGTCCACCTCAGCCGCAAGTTGATCAACCGAAAGCTGGAACACGCCGGGCATGGATGAAATCTCAGTGCGAACGTTACTGCCTGGCTTTACGAACAAGGGATAAATAAAATCGCTTGGCTGCACAACGCTCTCTCGCACGAATGCGCGTACTGCAGGATTCGCCCGCATGCGACGCGGCCGATAAGCAGGAAACATC
>JAEWYG010000106.1 GCA_023395755.1 Actinomycetes bacterium
CCTACCCCCCTTGCGAGGGCGGTTGTTATGCGGATCAAATTCGAGACAGAGTAATTTGAAATAGAGCCTATCTCACCTTTGATCCTGCATGACAAGTTCTTATTGCTTGTTGTGGTCGGGGAACGAAAGCCAAAAGGGGACCCGGCATGCCTTGCAAACCGAATCCCCTTTCTTTCACGATGTTATATTGCCCTAACGTTGGCAGGTGGTCACGCAGAAACGCTTAGTCGTTCCACAGCTCCGGACGGATCAAGGTCGGATCCTTGACGCGGTTCGGGAAGTAATCGAGGCAGTCGCCCTCGCGGAATACGTCGGCCGTGGAGCAGTGCAGACCGCCGCCGAACGGATAGGCGTCGCGTAGGTCTACCGGGATAACGTTCATGCCCAGCTTGTCCATCTGCTCTTGCTGATGCACTTCGGAAGCCTCGACGATAACCGTCTTGGGGTCGAGTACCAGGCAGTTCATGGACAGCCACACCGAGCTGTAGCACAGCGCTGGCGGCTCGTCGTGTGCCGGCTGAGCTGACTCAACGATTTGCCAGTCGTTGGCCTCGAAGATGGCGCGCTGCTCTTCGGGAAGTGGACGATGCGGGTTGTTGATGATCAGACCCGGACGCAGCGGTACGAAGGTGGCGTCGATGTGGATCGGATAGGGGTCGCCCGGGAAGTTCACCGCGTGTACACGCAGCTCGGGGTAGTAGCGCTGGAACCACTCCATGGCGGTACGGTTGGTGGTCAGACCGTGCTGGATAAACAGGTCTTTACCCATACGCATGACATCTGCAGCATCCCACATCGGCTCAACTTCGGTCGTCACGAAGTCTTTGTTGGCCGTGCGAACCAGACGATCCTCAAGGGTGATCTTCTCGTCATAGTAGTTGTGCTTGTAGGAAGCATCCGTGAGGCGCGGACGGGGGGCCTGGGTCCACAGGAACTCAGGATCCTCATCAAAGTACTGCTTCATCAGCGGCCAGTAGGCCAAGTACTCAAAGTAGCGGCAGCGGAAGGAGTTGGCGCTTGCCATGATCTCGTTGCCGATGGTGAGCAGGATGTCGCGAGGCGGCATGCAGGTCATCATGGAGTCGTTGCGGAAGTCAGGCGTACCGATGGCTTGGTTCCACTGGATGGGCGTCGGGCGGTCAACAACCACGCCGCGAGACTCAAGGGCCTTGACGAGATTTTCGAGGCACTCATTGCCGCGCTCGACGGTGGCGGTAGGACGAGGGCCCCACATGCCGCGCATCTCAGAATCGACGGGCACCTTCTCGGAGGTTGCGGGCTCCTCGGGAGGAATCATCGAGTAGTCGCAGCGGCCAACGATGACGCGCTTCAACGGATCCCAGTCGTTCCAAGAGCTGACTATCTTCGCCATGACAGTCTCCTTTCTTTGGCAGCTTCCATGCTGCCATTGGTGGCGCACTACATACGAGCAGCGTGCTGGCCTGTTTGCCGCAACTGAAAGACCACTTCGGAGACTGAACATGTTTCGTGGTACCCCGAAGATCCAACCGTGACATGTTTACCAGATTTGCCGTTGATGAAGTTATATCACCTTTTTTGTTCACCTGCAAGATTTATTTACGAATGATTAGTGCAAAATTTTATTACATCTTGATCAACTGCACAAAAAAATATGCAATATCGCTGTTCTAATATTGCATATATCGACGAACATATTGGATATTCTCGCTGTTAGTTTCCATAGTTGTGCATAAAACAGAATGAAATCGTAGCCCCATGCAAAATGACAGGTTAGTAATTCCGTCGCACAAAGCTCCCCCCTTTGCACAAGCTACGCTATCCGTCATTTTAATTGATTCCGCAAGAACCAAAATTACGATGGATGTTGCCGGGTAAAAACAAGGTGCCGGATTACCGGCACCTTGTTTTTATGAGATATGTCCCAAAAAGTCTTTAGTTCGGTCGGACTTCGGGTGGTCGAACACCTCTTCAGGGCTTCCCTGCTCAACAATATGGCCGCCATCCATAAAGATGACATGATCTGCCACATCGCGAGCAAAACCCATCTCATGGGTTACCACAATCATCGTCATACCTCCGCGAGCTAACTCACGCATAACGGCCAACACATCACGTACCAACTCAGGATCTAACGCACTAGTGGCTTCATCAAACAACATAACATGGGGGTTCATGGCCAGTGCTCGGGCAATGGCCACACGCTGCTGCTGCCCACCAGAAAGCTCTGAGGGCCTATAGTCAACGCGGTCGCCAAGGCCAACCTTCCGCAACTGATCGATAGCAATACGTTCTGCCTCAGCCTTGCCGCGATGCAGCACCTTTTGCTGAGCCAACATTACATTACCCTTAGCGCTCAGATGAGGGAACAGGTTAAAGTTTTGAAACACCATGCCCAATTGAGCACGCACCTTATTGATGTCTGTCTTCTTGGCGGTAATCTCGGTGTCTTCAAAGAAAATACGCCCACTCGTGGGTTTCTCCAATAAGTTTACGCAGCGTAACAATGTCGACTTACCGGAACCGGAGGGCCCTAAGATAACAACAACCTCGCCACGGCGCACATTTAAATCAATACCACGCAGCACTTCATTATCGCCGAAGGCTTTACGCAGATCTTCGATACGCACTACAACTTCATCGGAAACTTCGTGCACAGGGGAGGCCACGGGCACGGCCTGTGCTGCTGCGTCGGCCACAACACTGTCCTTACTGCCAATACTTTGATCAGTCATTCCGCACCTCCTTAATGGCTCATATGGTTGCTGTTACGGTTGATTTTAGAAGGTGCATCTTCGTCGTATTTCGTCTGCAATGCCGGGCCAGCAAAGGTTTCGGACATACGAATACTGCGCGCCACGGCAGCATCGGAACCAGGCTGCAGTTCCGCTTCGTGTGTGGTAGACGTATGCTTTCTACGCTTACGACGACCTCCCGCCATACGTGACTCCATGGTATTAATGAGCTTGGTTAGAGGGATGGTAACAATGAGGTAGTATCCCGCAGCAACAATATATGGTGTCACGTTGCCCGTAGCGGCCGTAATAGTTTTCGCGTACATCATTAGTTCCATAACACCCACTGCCGCCATAAGCGATGTATCCTTGTACATAAGGATAAATTCGCTGGTCATAGTAGGTATCACGCGCTTTACCGTCTGCGGTATGATAACAAAGAACATAGTCTGAATACTATTCATACCCAATGATCGCGCAGCCTCGAACTGGCCTTTGCTGATGGACTGAATACCTGCCCGGAATATCTCAGCCAAATACGCACTTGAGTTAACCACCAAAACAATCGCAGCAAGCACGAAGTTGTCCATAGTGATACCCATGAGCGGCAGACCGAAAAACACGATATACAGCTGCAGGAATAGCGGTGTGCCACGCACGATATTAATGTAGGTGGCACCAATAGCCCGCAGTATTCGACTTTTTGCCATACGCAAAAACGCCCAAACTAAGCCGAGTGGGATAGCAAGCGGGAAACTAAGGATAACCAGACCAATGGAGATAAGCCACCCTGCAAACACCGTAGGTATAGACGTAACAATAATAGTGGGATCAAAGAACAGGTGCAGGAACTTGTTGGAGTTCCACGCCTTCACCCAATCTTGCTGCCCTAACCAGACCGAAAACTGTTCAGCGGGTGAGGTACTCACGACATCGAATGTCTGGTCGGTTGTAGCCATATCATGCGCTTTTCCATCAACGGTAGTATAGCTACCCGTCATACCAAACGTACCACCCGCTGCAGGCAGCAACGTACGGTTGAACTCAATCATAATCAACGAGCCAGCTGGCGTCGGCTCGGGAAAAGACACCGTCACCTTAGATCCTTCGACGGCTGTTTGTGAGGCAATCTCGAGACGATCGAGTCCGCTCATTACCGTAGTCTTCACATTGTCGACTTCGATAACTGAGCCAGCAGGTAGATCGATAGCTACTTCCGTGAGCGACTCATCTTCGGCTGATTGGCCTTGCCACGTTACGCGAGTAGGCGTCTCGCCCATAATCTTCGTCTCGCCACTTGTGTTCGACTTGGCGGTCCAGCGCTCCACTTCCATAGCATGCGCTTGGACCGGCAAGACGAACGATGCGGCCAGCATTGCGGCAACCATAAGTACTGCAATGCTGGCAAAGTGCTTCCGTGCGAATGCGGTTGCGATTTGCATCAGTTCGTCCTTACGTCCTTACAGACTTGAGAGAGTTACTGAAGCCACTTGGCTTCCAGCTCGGCGTACTTGCCGTTTTCCTTCACAGCCTTCAGTGCCGTGTTGAGAGCTTTAGTGAGCTCAGGGTTTTCCTTGCTTACCACAACGGCATACTGCTCGCCCGTGGGAATTTCCTTGATAACTTGACAATCGGTATAGGCCGTCTTCACATAGTAGTTTGCCACCGGCAAGTCTACGGCAACAGCATCGATCTGGCCAGACTGCAGCGCAGCAAACACAGCCGTCATTTCATCAAAACCTACTACCTCAACACCCTTAATGTTTTCGGCAGCCCATTCATAGCCAGTCGTACCCGTCTGAGCACCCACCTTTTTGCCTTCAAGCTGTTTCACATCGGTAATACCCGAAGTCTTCAGCACCGTAATGCTCTGATTCACGTCGCAGTAAGTGTCCGAGAAATCAATTTGGGCCAAACGTTCGTCGGTCACCGTAAATGACGATACACCAATGTCGGCCTTGCCGCCGGTTTGGATAAGGGGAACAATGGTGTCAAACTTCGTAGAGGGCAGGTAGTTAACTTCCAAGCCCATCTCTTCAGCGAGAAGACCCATGAGGTCAACAGCGAAGCCCTCGGGCTTATTTCCGTTCAGGTTCTCGAACGGTGGAAAATCCAGCGATGCCGCCACCGTCAACTTACCGTCGTTGATGAGCGTATAGCCCGCATCGGCGACATTACCACCATTTGCCTTGGAGTCCGTAGTTGCGCCTGACGAGCAACCAAACAGAGCAAAGGACGCTACGAGCGCCCCGGCCGCAACCAGTACGGCCCATTTCTTCATCTTCATTGGTATCTTCTCCCTTTCCCCTGCGCCGAGCTTGATGTAATCAAGGTGCCAAAATGAATGACGCAGTCGCACTACTATAAAGCGCAAAGACCCCTTTATCAATGAGGTATCGGGTAGATAACTCTCTTTTCGTTACCTCATAGTACCGCGAACGGCCATTTTTTAGCCCCGTACGGTTTATCACAGTAAAGCGCTATAGTGCGCCTCTGCGTCAATTAGAAAAGAGTTCTTATCGACAAAGGGCACCCTGAGCGAGCAATAATCCACCCCGCAAATGCGGGGCTTATTATCGCACAGCGGAGGCCTCACTGAGGCCTCACCGTAGACAAGAAAACACCAGAAGTGTTACTAAAAAGGCGCACGTAATCTGAAATGAGAGACTGCTACCAAACGGGAATACGATAGCCCACGTAAGGAATACCACCAAAACGACCATGATAGTCGGAGCCAAACGTGCATATCAGATCATAGCGTTCTGCCAAATCGGCGCAGAGGGAGCGATCGGCGGGCGTATGATCGGGATGGTATTGCTCGATACCGCCAAGGCCACAGGCCACCAGAGAGGGAATCATATCAAAACTATTAAGCTGACCCGGATGCGCCAACACCGCCAAGCCACCATCCTCCACAATAGCGGCCACAGCATCTCGAACATCAATATACGCAATATCGCGATCGCAGATACCGCCCTCTTTAAACAAACTCGTGTATAACGTACGGTAGGCAGAG
>JAEWYG010000136.1 GCA_023395755.1 Actinomycetes bacterium
ATGATGTCGGGAACAGAGAGCTCGCGATGACGGCGACGATGGCTGCCACGAACGTGCTCACAATGTAGAGCAAGACGACGGTTTTCATCGAGCCAGCAGATTTTGCCCGAGCGAGCGCGCTGATGAAGAGGAAAAACACGAGGACGGGGGCCACGGCTTTCAAAGACGATACGAACAAGGTTCCGATCAGGATGACGAAAGACAGACCGGGCACGGTAACGCCGAGCACGACGCCGAGCGCGAGTCCGATAAGGATTCGCTTGATGAGGCTTATCGAGTTCATTTTCGAGAATATGTTCTTGATCTTCACGAGATGGCTCCTTCGCAATAAAATAAAGGCATCATAATAGCATAGCGATGTTCTTTTAAATGTGTTCTTCTGATATTATAAGTGTTCGCGTGCGGGCGTGGCGGAATTGGCAGACGCGCCAGATTTAGGTTCTGGTATCGAGAGATGTGAAGGTTCAAGTCCTTTCGCCCGCACCACTTAATTCAAAGAGTCCACTTCGGTGGATTTTTTTGTATTTAGTTCAAACTACAATGGTAAAGGTTGTTACATCCGAGTTTTCGACACCATTTGCAGCTATGTTCTCCCCAAATAAGGGTGATTGCGCTACACTGAGTTTATGGATACGAGGGCATTCGAACAGCAGCGGCCCCAGAAGCTTTCCGGGGAGGAGCTTGCGCAGATCGCGCAGCTAGGTTTGCCTGCTCTTGATATGATTGCTGCTTGGGCCAACAGGCACCTTTCTTGTTCGCATTGTAAACGCTGCACCTTGCGCTGCGAGGTTCTTCAGGAACCTGGCCTTGATATAGGTTTGGTAGAGGAAGGTTATCGCGCTATTGCGTCGCTTCCTTCAAGCGAGCAACCTGAAGCCACGCTCCTCCTTGCCCAAGAGCGTCCCGAACTTTATCACGCTTTGCGTCGATGCTGTTTTTGCGGCTTTTGCACGGCAACCTGCCAGACCCATATGCTTGCACCTGAGCGTATGCGCGAATGGCGCCAGTTGTTTATGCGCGCTGGCCTTATGCCACCGGAAGACTCGCGTTTGGTGATGGTAGACAACCAATGGCATATTTTTAGCGCTTATCGTGCCATTTATGGCATCGCTTATCCAGAGTTCGTCTCGCTAGCTTCGGTTGCCGAGTATGGTCCGGGTTGGGTGGACACGCTGTTCTTCCCGGGCTGCTCGTTGGTAAGTTATGCACCCGAATTAACGCGTAAGGTGGGGCAGTGGTTGAGTGATGTGGGTATTGCTTGGGCACTTTCCGATGAGTGCTGCGGCAGTCCGCTAATGAGTGCGGGCTTGTTCGAGCAGGCTGAAGCCTTACGTCGGCGCATTCTTGATCAAATACGTGCAGCGGGCATTACGCGTGTGGTTACGGTATGTCCGGGTTGCGGAGAAGAGTTCGCTGAACTCATGGGTGGGGAAGTAGAAATTGTTCCCTTGCCGGAGTTATTGTTGGAGAAAAGCCTTTCACTGGAATCGTTAGGTAAGCCTTCGGGCTTTGCTCCGCTCTCTACCACCAGTGTCACCTTTTTTGATTCCTGCCACGATCGCTTTGATGGCCGTCATGGGGCCTCTATTCGCAAGCTTGTGCATCGTAACCTTCCAAATGCGATGCTC
The DNA here is from genome assembly GCA_023395755.1 of Actinomycetes bacterium. Lineage (GTDB taxonomy): Bacteria > Actinomycetota > Coriobacteriia > Coriobacteriales > Eggerthellaceae > Gordonibacter. Next base: position 1,629 of record JAEWYG010000136.1, read on the forward strand.
TTTGAAATGGATCATCGTCGCAAGGGTACGCTTTGTTGTGGTGCCGGTGGGGCTGTTGCAGCCTATGATGGCGATGTTACCGAGCGTCGGGTATGGCGTATTATTGATGAAGCGCGTCTTACTGGCGCCGAAACACTCGTGACTACCTGTCCTACCTGCACCTATACAGTGGCGCAAGCATGCCTTGGTGTAGGGATCGAGCGTGGCATTAATAATCGTCATTATTTAGAGTTGCTATTTGGCCAGGAAATTGACTGGCCTCTCGTCTTTGATCAGTTGGGCTCTATGTGGACGGGCGAATATGGCCCCTGGCTTACTACCACCTTTTTTTCCTGAGGCGCATTCCGGCAACGAGGTCAGGTTGATTATACGCAGGCGACACTGGTTGTGCTTGCCTAAAGAGAAGCCTGTCGCTTAATGTTGCTTAAGCAGGAAGCCTTCCCAGGAGAAATCCGATGACAACGCATAAGGCAGCGAATAGGGCCGACCAAGCTATAAGCCGCGCGTCTCGTTTCTCGCGGCGTTTACGTTCGGCTTGTTCGTGTCGTTTCTCAAGGAAATAGGAGTAGCCGTCGGAAGTGATAACTACGATGGACCCTCGTTTACCTTCGGCTTTCGCTGCTAAAGCACCCCGTTCGATGAGTTCGGCTTGCAGTTCGTCTTCGGGACGGTAGGGGAAGGCACAACGATACACAAGGTCGCCTTCGACGCTACAGGTGGATCGCTCGTAATCGATGAGGCGTTGAAGCTCGCGTTCCTGTGGTATGTTTAAAATGAGTGAGGGCACGGCGCTGCCTTTCGGATGATTTGCGTTCTTTGTTTATCATACCGGTTCAGAAGGCTTATTAATGTGGAAAATCGGGGAAGTTGCGGGTCTGTCATACGAAGCCTGCAGATGGTATAGCGCAACACCCAATAGCACGCTCTTAGTACGCTCCTCTCCACATACTTTCATCGGTTCTTCGTGAACTTGCTTCCTCAAGCGATGTATATGTGCGATAATTCCGTTTCGGTGTGCTCAGAGTGTCTGCCGGCGGCGGAGATGCGACCCGCCGGAGGGCCCGAGAAGCCCCAGGGGGAAGCTTGGCTTGAGTGTGCCGATATGAAGCCGCGAGGCGACAAAAGACATGATGGAGGATTGTTACGTGGAAACAAAAGTTGAGGCATTGAAGGATAACCGCGTCAAAGTGACCGTGACCGTCGATGCCAAGGATATCGACGCCCGCATCAAGAAGACCTATAAGGACTTCGCATGCAAATACAACTTCCCCGGGTTTCGTAAGGGTAAGGCTCCTCGCCCGATTATCGACAACGCGCTGGGCGCAGAGGCGGTTACCGCTTCGGTGACCGACGATGTGGTGAACGAAACCTATCCCCGCGCCATCGATGGCGCTTACGTGTATCCCATCGGCAAGCCTTCGTTCGATGAGGACATGGGTTTGGTTGAGGGCGGCAAGTCCTTCGTGTACAGCTTCGAAGTTGATGTAAAGCCTGAGCTGGAGCTTTCGAGCTACGAGCCGGTTGCCATTGAGATGCCTGCCGACGGTGCTACCGATGCCGAGATCGATGAGCAGATCGACGCTTTGCGCGAACATTACTATGACTACGAGGACGCTGCAGCGGCCACCAAGGTCAAAGAAGACAGCTATATGGATTTGGCCATGAAGGCTACCGATGACGATGGTGAAGAAATTGTCGCCATGACCACGGACTCTCGTCTCTACGGCATGGGTTCGGGTTTATTCCCAGCGTCGTTTGATGCTGAGTTGTTGGGTATGAAGAAAGGCCAGAAGAAGTCGTTCTCTATCGATGTTCCGTCTGAGCCTACTATCATGACGCAACCGCTCATGGGGAAGACGGCCAAGGTTAACTTTGATGTTGAAGTCAAGGTTGTGAAGAATAAGGTGTTACCTGAAATCACCGAGGAATGGGTGAAAGACACCCTTGGTTTTGAAGGTGTTGAGGATCTGCGTGCGCGCGTGGCCGATTCTATCAAAGAGCAGAAGGCCGACATTTTGCCCCGCATCAAGGAGAATCAGTGCCTCGCGGTGTTGGCGGAGCGCTTGGAGGGCGAGGTTCCCGAGTCTCTGTGTGAAGAGGCTGAGACCAACCTGCTGCAGGATTTCTTCCAGCAGCTGCAGCGTCAGGGTGCCAGCTTTGACGCATACTTGGCACAGCAGGGCATTACGCCTGACCAGTTCAAGGATGACGTAAAGGCTCAGGCAAAAGATATGACCCGACAGGACATGGCTCTTGATGCATGGGCTCGCCACTTCAAGATGGACGTGAGCGACGAAGACGTGGTTGATGAGTTCGTGAAGAGTGGTGCTCCTGACCCCAAGAAGTTACAGGAAGAGTGGACGAAAAACGGTCAACTGCACATGGTACGCAACGGTATTGCTCGTACGAATGCAGCTAAGGCGGTTATGGACTCGGCGATTGTTACCGAACTTAAGCCGGGAGAGGCCGTGAAGAAGGAAGAGAAGAAGCCCGCCAAGAAAGCTGCAGCTAAGAAAACGGCTGCAAAGAAGGATGAGGCTGCAGAAGCTGGCGCCGAGAAGAAGTCGGCAAAAAAGCCTGCTGCCAAGAAAACGGCTAAGAAGGACGAGGCTGCTGAGGCCGATAAAGCTGCCGACTCCGAATAAGCGATAACATGATAGACGGGTGCGCCTTATCAGGCGTGCCCGTTATCTGTTAAAAAGTAACGAAACGGTAGCCCGACCTTGCGCGGCATTGAAATGTACCTCACTATGTGGCATATGAAGAAAAGAACGGCCCGACGGGCCGCAAGAGACAAGCGAGGCTTACTATGAGCTACGATACCAAGGCAGCATTGATTCCCTATGTCATAGAGCAGTCGCCCCGTGGCGAACGTAGCTATGATATCTACTCCCGCCTATTAAATGATCGTATTATTTTCTTGGGCGAGCAAATTGACGACAACGTGGCAAACTCTGTGGTTGCTCAGTTGCTGCATCTTGAGAGTTCTGACCCCGAGAAAGATATCTCACTCTACATCAATTCGCCGGGCGGTTCCGTTACCGCGGGTTTGGCTATTTTGGATACGATGGACTTTATTAAGTGCGATGTTTCCACTATTTGCATGGGTGAATGCGCCTCCATGGCTGCGGTGCTGCTTTCTGCTGGAACGCCGGGTAAGCGTCTATGTCTGCCGAATTCAATGGTGCTTATTCATCAACCTTCTGGCGGCGCTCAGGGCCAACAGACCGAGATTGCCATCGTGGCAGACTTCATGCTGAAGACCCGGAATCGTTTGAATAAGATACTGGCAGACAACACCGGTCAGTCACTTGAAACTATTCAGGCCGACACCGAGCGCGATAACTATATGACTGCTGAAGAGGCGTTGGCATATGGCCTTGTCGATCGCATTACTACGACGCGCGCTGCTGCTTCTAGCACCGAAGAGAAGAAGAGCGAATAACTTTCATGACGAACGAGAGACGTGAGGAATTCGGCGGACGGGATGATATCGAGTGCGCTTTTTGCGGAAAGCATCCGCAAGAGGTGACCGCTATGATTTCGGGTCCGAATGGCATCTACATTTGTGACGAGTGCATTTCTGTATGCGCTGACGCCATGATGCGTGACCTGGGATTGTCTGTTCCGCCTGAGGCAATGTTGTCGACGGGGGCTGAAGTAGAACCAGCTGGTCGTCATGCTCGACACGTAGGCGGTGGCGAGATGGATGGCAATCAAGGAGGGGACCCCTCTCCTGAAGACGTGCTGGCTGATTTGCCTACACCCCATGAGCTCTATGGCGAGCTTTCTGGGCATGTTGTAGGTCAAGAGGCAGCCAAGCGAGCGTTGTCGGTGGCGGTATATAATCACTACAAGCGTATCAGCCTTGGCACTGAGGCCGTAGAAGGCGACGTGGAGCTTGCCAAAAGCAATATTATGTTATTGGGTCCTACGGGTTCCGGTAAGACCCTGTTGGCGCAAACGCTTGCGCGCACATTGAAAGTACCGTTTGCCATCGCTGATGCTACAACGCTCACTGAAGCAGGTTATGTGGGCGAAGATGTAGAAAATATTTTACTAAAGCTCATGACCGCTGCAGATTTTGATATTCCACGTGCAGAAATTGGCATCATCTACATCGACGAAATAGATAAGGTGGCTCGAAAGGCTGAGAACCTATCCATTACCCGTGATGTATCAGGTGAGGGTGTGCAGCAAGCGCTACTGAAGATTGTTGAAGGTACGGAAGCCAGCGTCCCGCCGCAGGGCGGTCGCAAGCATCCGCAGCAGGAACTTATTCATATCGACACCACGAATATCTTGTTTATCTTGGGTGGCGCATTCGTGGGACTTGCCGATATCATTGCCGAACGTGTAGGTAAAAAGGGCCTGGGCTTCAATGCTGATCTTCCTGAGAGCAGGAAACATGCCGAAGCCGAGCTTTTAGCTCAGGTTCTGCCTGAGGACTTGAATAAATACGGCATGATCCCTGAGTTTGTGGGCCGCATTCCCGTGATCACATCGCTGAAGGAGTTGTCGGAGGAAGATCTGGTACGCATCCTTACCGAACCTAAGAACGCGCTGGTTAAGCAGTATACGAAGATGTTTGACTTCGAGAACGCAGTGCTTACGTTTAAGCCAGAGGCTCTTACTGCTATCGCACACGAGGCGGTAGAGCACGGTACAGGGGCTCGTGGTTTACGGTCTATTTGCGAACGAGTGCTGATGGATGTAATGTATGATTTACCCGAGCATACTGGGCCGACGTGCGTGACCGTGCGTGCCACCGATATTACCGGTGAGACACAGCCAGCTATTGAGGTGGTTGAGGAGAGCATCGAGAAGAGCGCGTAGCGTTCTTCCAGGAGCTTTCTGGGGGATTTTTTGTTGTAGCAAAGTCCAAAAAAGGAGCGCCATACGCTCTTGGGCCGAAATCCCCCCCAGGGGTTTCGGTCGACCCGTTTCCAGTGTAACTGGAGCGGGGAAGAGGTAAGAGTAAAGGGCGGGCGACGACGTACAGGCGTCGCGCCCGTTTTTCGGTTTCGACACGAGAGAGCAGACCATGGCCGATAACACGAATGAGAAAGACGGCGGAAAGAAGATAGACTACGACTTCGCTGCACATGAGCGACCGCTCTTTGATGCATGGAAAGATGCGGGCTATTTCCGACGTGGCGAAGGTTTTGGTGATAAGAAGGATCAACCTTACACCATTGTTATTCCGCCGCCAAATATTACCGGCGTGCTACACATGGGCCATGCTCTAAACGATACCATCCAAGATACGTGTATTCGTCGTGCACGCATGCAAGGTCGTCCAACGCGTTGGATACTGGGTACCGATCATGCTGGTATCTCCACGCAGACGAAAGTGGACAAGCGCCTTGCCGAGCAGGGTATTAGCCGTCTTGAGATCGGTCGTGAGGCGTTTATCGAAGCGTGCTACGATTGGTATAAGGAATATGGCACTACCATCGTGAATCAAATTAAGGGAATGGGTTGCACCTGCGACTATGACGATGAACATTTCACATTGGAGCCTGCTTACGTAAAAGCGGTGCGAAAGCTCTTTGTAGACTGGTACCACGACGATCTTATCTACAAAGGCAAGCGCATTGTTAATTGGTGTCCGCACTGCACAACCTCTATCTCTGACGATGAGGCTGAATATGTGGATGAATCGGGTCACTTGTGGTATCTGCGCTATCCGCTCGTGGAACCTGAGGGCGATCTTGAGTACCTAGTAGTGGCCACGACGCGTCCTGAGACCATGCTCGGTGACACGGGCGTTGCTGTGAACCCTAAGGACGAGCGCTTCGCTCACCTAGTGGGCAAGAAGGTACGCTTGCCGCTGGTAGACCGCGAGATACCCATCTTCTCCGACTGGCACGTAGACCGCGAGTTCGGTACTGGTTGTGTGAAGACGACGCCCGCTCATGATCCCAACGACTGGGCTATGGGGGAGCGTAATGGCCTCGAGCGCATTAACATTTTCGATGAGACAGCGCATGTGGTGCAAGGTTTCGGCCAGTTTAGTGGTATGGATCGCGATGAAGCTCGCGTTGCCGTTGTGGCTGCGTTTAAAGAATTGGGCCTTCTTGACCACGTGGAAGACCATGATCATTCTGTTATGACCTGCTATCGCTGCCATACCAAGCTGGAGCCATGGGAGTCTGAGCAGTGGTTTGTTGCGGTTGATGGCCTTAAGCACGATGCGGCGCGTGTGGTAGAGGATGGCTCCATTCAGTTCCACCCGGAGCGCTGGCGTCAGGTATATCTGGACTGGCTGAGCAACCTGAAGGACTGGTGCATCTCGCGCCAGCTGTGGTGGGGCCATCGTATTCCCATGTTCTACTGTGACGAGTGTGGCTGGGAAGATGCCAGTGTCGAGGATATCGAGGTGTGCCCGGTGTGCGGTAAGCCTGCGCGCCAGGACGATGATGTGCTGGACACGTGGTTCTCTTCGCAGCTGTGGCCGTTCGCCACGATGGGTTGGACCGAGGAGGGCATGGAAGCCCCCGAAATGAAGACGGCGTATCCTACGCAGGTACTGTCTACTGCCCGTGACATCATGGGCCTTTGGGTGGCGCGCATGGTGATGGCATCCATGTACTGCACGGATACCATCCCGTTCGAACACGTGATTATTCATCCCACCGTTATGGCGGCCGACGGCAAGCCCATGAGTAAGAGTCGTGGCAACGGTGTTGACCCGCTGCGTCTCATGGAAGACTATGGTGCTGACGGCATGCGTTTTGGTTTGCTTATGCAGGTGACGGGTGCCCAAGATCTCAAGTTCAACGAGGCAAAGCTGGAAAGTAGTCGCAACTTCGCCAATAAGATACGTAACGCCGCCCGCTTTGTTCAGATGAACCTAGATGATTATGAGCCGGGTGCTCCCGAGCCAGCAACACCTGCGGATCGCTGGATATTTTCGCGTTTGGCGGGATTGGTGGCGCGCCTCGATTCGGCCATTGATTCCTTTGAGTTCGGTGAGGCCACGCGTGAGCTTTATACGTTTTTCTGGAACGAGTTCTGCGATTGGTACATCGAGTTTTCGAAGGCTCGTCTGAACGGCGATGCGGCTGATCGTCTAGCTTGCCAACGTAACCTCGTGTTTGTGCTCGACCAGGCGCTGCGTTTGTTGCATCCTATCATGCCATTCATCACAGAGGAGATATACCAGGAACTTCCCATCGATCGCAGCGATGCTCCGTATCTGATTGGTGCCTCGTGGCCCGATGCGGGAGAGTTGGCACGCTATGTGGATGCAGATGCTGAGCGCGGTATTCAGATGGTCATCGAGTGTGTGTCGGCTATCCGCTCGACGCGGGCGCGCTATGGTATCTCGCCGAAAACTGCGCTCTCTGTGGCAGTAAAGGCTATTCCGGCTGATGTAGCGCTTCTTGAAGTTCAGCGTGGTCTTATAGAGGGGTTGGGTAACACCTCCGACCTCGTTATTGCTGCAGATGCCGAGAAGCAGCCTGAATCAAGTGTGTCGCTGGCGCCGGGGCTTGAGGTATATATTGTGCTTTCGGGTCTTGTGGACTTCGATGCTGAGCGTACTCGCTTGCAAAAGGAGTGTGAGAAGTTGGTTACAGATGCAGGTAAGCTCGCTAAAAAACTCTCAAACCCTGGATTTCTTGCCAAGGCAGCTCAAGATATTGTTGACAAGGATCGCGCTAAGCATGCCGAATTAGCAGACAAGCTGGCTCGTGTTGAGGCACAGTTGGCAGAACTGGGGTAGCTATGTTTCCGTACGCCGACATTCATCCCGATATTGCGAGCAGAGCTTTTGCTTTGCTGCGGTTTGACTTCTACCGATTGGTGGATCCTCTTGAGCATCGGGTGTTTGCGTACGATCGTGATGTCGAGGAATTGCGCCAGACGGAAGCGCCCTGCTATCAGGTGTGGAAACGTAATGAACCATGCTTGAACTGCACATCGCGTTCGTGTCTGGCGCAGCAGGCACCCCTCTTTAAGATTGAATACCTTGAGGGTCGTGTGCTTCTTGTTTGTAGCGTGCCAACCGAAGTTGAAGGTAAAGCTTTTGCTCTTGAACTCACCATGGATGTGACTGAAAGCTTACATGTGGCCGATGTTGAGGTGCGCGACAACATTGAGATTACTCATATGATCACAAGGTTTAATGAACTTGCCCTGCGCGATGGGTTTACGAAGTTGTTTAACAAGAGTTATATCAATAATGAGCTTGAGGGTCTTATACAGGCTGCAAAAAACGATCCTGCGGCTGAACGCGCTGCGGTAGCACTTCTCGATATTGATGATTTTAAATATATTAACGATACGTATGGTCACATTTCTGGTGATGGGACACTGCTGTATTTTGCAAATCGGCTTCGTGGTCTCGCGCGAGAGCTTGGTGCGTGGGTTGGTCGTTTCGGTGGGGATGAATTTGTTCTATGCGCTCCGCACGGACTTTCCGAGAAAGAGATTGAGCGCCTCTTTGAAGAGATTGACGCTATTGAAAGCCATGCATTTGAAACTGAAACTGGCACATATTCGCTTGCGGCCAGCTGTGGCGTATGTTTTGTGCGCCTTGATGACACGGTGCATTCCCTGATCAACCGTGCGGATGATGCCATGTATCAAGCAAAATCTCTTGGTCGTCGTTTGGCGGTGCGCTAAGGCAATATCTGTCTGCGGTTTACTTGAGAGGGTTTGTAAAGAATGTAAAACCGCTTACTTTTGCAAAGACCTGCGGTTTTACGTGTTTTTCTGCCGCGGGCCAGCATCTTTGTTATAATACCTTCCCGTATCGGTGCTTTTGGCTGGTGCGGCGTACTGGCTGCTTACCTGGTGGCTGGCTATAAGAAGAAGAAAACGAGGTTGACATGACTGAACTGCTGTCCCAGCTGTGGACGCCCGAGTTGCAGGCTGCGTTCACCGCGGTTGTGGTGCTGCTCGTTATTTTGTACGTGCTATCCATCGTCTGGGTGGTTCGCGATGCGTACATGCGCGGATCGTATTGGTATGTGTGGGCTATTGTGGCTCTTGTTCCGTTGCTGGGCGTTATTGCGTATTGCCTCTTGCGCCCGCCGCTGCTGCAGATTGACCGTGATGAACAGGAGTTGGAGATTGCGCTGAAACAGCGCGAACTTATGAAATTTGGGGAATGTGCGAATTGCGGCTACCCCGTGGAATCCGATTTTGTATTGTGCCCCAACTGTCATCAGCGTTTAAAGAACCTTTGTGGCACCTGCAACCACGCCCTTGATCCCTCGTGGACCGTTTGTCCTTACTGCGCCACGCCCGTAGGTGGCGCTCCAGCGCGTCGTAGCGCCCCGCGTTCACGAACGCAGCAGCCGCAGCAGGCGGCACCTCAGCAGCAAAGACAGGCGCGTAGCGCTCAGGGAGAGCGTCCCCTCCCATAGTTTTTCTTGTTGTTGAAGCCGCCTCGAGAGGGGCGGCTTTTGTTTTCCCGCTGCGGCTTTGTTCTGGTCTGTTAAAACCGTGTGCTCACGTGGCTTTAAAGGAGTCCGTGGCATACTGAAAAAGGCGGCATCCCAAGATGATGCAGCTGAAATCTATCGTGCAGGTGCTTTGTGCGCACCCGGCACAAGAAAGGATTGACATGAATATTGTACTTCCCGACGGCTCCACCAAAGAACTTGCTGAAGGCGCAACCATCGCCGACGTGGCAGCCTCTATTGGCACTGGCCTTGCGAAGGCTGCGCTCGGAGGAAAGATTGATGGCGCCTTTGCCGACCTAGGTACCCCTGTCCACGACGGCGCTGTCGTTGAAATTATCACAGAAAAGAGCCCTGAGGCTCTTGGCATTATGCGTCACTCGACAGCCCACATCATGGCCGAGGCGGTACAGCTTTTATTCCCCGGTGCGCAGATAGCCTTTGGTCCGCAGACTGAGGACGGCTTCTTCTATGACTTCGAATTGCCTCGTTCGCTCTCTCCTGAGGATCTTCCTGTTATCGAGGAAAAAATGGCGGAGATTATCGCGCGCGATGAGCCATTTATTCGTGAAGTGGTTTCGCGCGATGAGGCCGAGAAACTGTTCGCCGACCAACGCTTCAAGCTGGAGCATATCCGTGAACTGCCAGCTGATGAAGAAATTATCATCCGTCGTCATGGCGATTTCGTCGATTTATGCAGCGGCCCGCACATGCCTTCCGCAGGTAAGATTGGTGCCTTCAAGCTTATGAAGCTGGCAGGCGCTTACTGGAAGGGTGACAGTGAGCGTGAAATGCTGCAGCGCATTTACGGTACGGCGTTCTTCAAGAAAAAGGATCTCGAGGAATACCTGCACAATTTAGAAGAGGCCGAGAAGCGCGATCATCGCAAGTTGGGTCGCGATCTGGGCATCTATACCATGGATCCCCTGGCTGGCGTGGGTCTTCCTCTCTATCTTCCCAAGGGTGCGCGCGTTATTCGCACCATGCAGGAGTGGCTGCGTCGCGATTTGTACGAGCGCGGCTACGAGGAAGTTATTACGCCGCACGTGTACAATGCTGATGTGTGGAAAACCTCGGGTCATTATGGCTTCTATAAAGAGAATATGTACTTCTTCAACATTAACGAAGGTACCGACGAGGATCCGCGTCTCACTGAGTATGCCGTGAAGCCCATGAACTGCCCAGGTCATGTGATGCTGTATAAGAGCGACTTACATTCATACCGTGACTTACCGCTGCGTTATTTTGAGTTTGGCACGGTGTATCGCCATGAGATGAGCGGCGTTGTGCATGGTTTGCTGCGTGCTCGCGGTTTTACTCAAGACGACGCGCATGTGTTCTGCACGAAGGATCAGGTCATTGACGAGGTAGTGGCTATTCTCGACCTCGTAGATCACATCATGTCTACGTTTGGCTTTGAGTACACCGCCGAGATTTCTACCCGCCCGGAGAAGTCTATCGGTACCGATGACATGTGGGAACATGCTACTAACGCACTCAAAGAGGCGTGTGCGCGCCATGAGTTGGAATACGAGATCAACGAGGGCGATGGCGCGTTCTATGGCCCGAAGATTGATATCAAGGTGAAAGATGCTATCGGCCGTACCTGGCAGTGCTCCACGGTGCAGGTAGACTTCAACATGCCAGAGCGCTTCGAGCTAACGTATCGTACCGAAGACAACACCGAAGAGCGCCCCTGGATGCTTCACCGTGCCATTTTCGGTTCTATCGAGCGCTTCTTGGGTATTCTTATTGAGCACTATGCTGGTGCTCTGCCGCTATGGCTTGCTCCTGTGCAGGTGGCAGTGCTGCCGTTGGCTGATCGTCATGTTGATGCAGCACACGAGCTGGCTGCTAAAGTTAAGGCGGTGGGCGGCCGCGTGGAAGTGTACGATCAGAACGAGCCCATGCGTGTGAAAATTGCCAAAGCGCAAAGCCAGAAGATTCCCTACATGGTGGTACTGGGTGACAAGGAGATAGAAAACGGTACCGTGAGCGTACGCGAGCGCCATGAAGGCGATCTGGGTTCATGGGATGTTCAGAAGCTTCTCGATACAATCAAGGATGCTGCACTGTAGAAGCTGAATAAGTATAATCGGTCATTCGAAAGCCCTCATCACGAGGGCTTTCTTCATAGTTGGTTGTGTGCGGGTCGTACCTGGGGTAGTGAAATGCTGTTGTGAGAGGCCTAGCTGGTCGTAACTAATAGGAGCCTACGTACAGATTGTCTGAGCTCAACAATACTCTCCATAGCTAGTTGCCCCTTTTCTCATTGTTCGCTTCTTCGGGGGTGTGAGCTGTTTCTCGTAAGCGGCGCTGCTGTTCGCGTGCAGCTAAGGCTGCGAGGCGTTTGCGGCGTGCTTCGCGGCGCTGCGCTAGCAGATCTTGGTCGGTCAGGTGTAGTGTCGCATCTCTGATCGCTTCATGATGAGCGGCTAATTTTTGTTGCGCAGCATCGCGCGCTTCTTCAAGAGCGCGACTGCGCATAGATTGTTCTTGTAGCGCTGCAGCGCGATCTTGCCAGCGAGCCGTTCGTGCCTTCTCGTGTGCCAGCATGCGCTCGAGTGCTACGTGATCGCGAAGAATGGAGCCAATGTCACGAGGCCGCTGTCGTATCTCACGAACTGCCTCAATAGGCTGCGCGTCGGCTACGTGATAAGAGATTGATCCCAAAAGCGGCATAAGAAAAACGGTGATAGCGCCAGCTGCCACCAATACGCTGGCTGTTTCTTGCTCCATGGCTCCTGAGGTGACGGCCACCGAAGTAACTGCCACGATGATGGGTAGTGCGGTGGTGCAGTAGAGCGCCACCGCGAGGCGGTTGTGCGACGAAAGGTCTCGCGTATCTTTGCCCGTGGACAGCGCTGCGAATACGGGCACAGCACGAATAAGCAGCAGCATAACGATAAAGCCCACCAAAAGTACTGGCTGTGCAAATACAGCTGTCAAATCTATTTTTGCACCGGAGGCAACGAAAAAGATGGGAATAAGGAATCCATAACCCATTCCTTCCAGCTTATGTTCGAGTGTCTCATTACCTTCGGGGATAATGTAGCGTAGTACGAATCCGGCAGCAAATGCCCCCAATACAATGTCGAGGTCGAATACAGCTGATAGTGCAACGAGGCCAACGAGTAGAAGTACGGTTATGCGTACCATGGTTTGTGAGGTGGTATTTGCGTTCGTGGTAATGAAAGAAAACGCTTTGTGTCCTGCCTTCTTTGCTTTGGAGGGTACGATAGCTGCCGTTACGGCTATGGCCACAAATACCAGTAGGATAAGTACAGTCTTCCATTCAGCGCGGGTTGAGAGCAAAAGCGCCATAGCTAATATGGGACACAGCTCACCCCAGGTGCCGTATGCCAAGATGGAGTTGCCCACACGTGTACCCATAAGTTGGCGTTCTTTCATGATAGGCATAAGTGTGCCCAAGGCGGTGGTTGTTAGCGCAATGGCTATGGCGATGCCATCAATATGGCTAATAGAGAACGTGGGAGACAGGCGTACGGCAAGAAAGGCTAGCGCAAGTGATACGATCCAGGTAACAAGTCCTCTCTTGCCCTGGTTGCTGGTAAGGTTTTTGGGGCTGATTTCGTATCCTGCAAGCAAAAATAAAAAGGCCAGTCCAAGATCTGATAGAAGTCCAACCGAGTCGGTTAGGTGAATAGTTCCCAGTAGATGTGGGCCAAACAGTGCGCCAGCAAGTAATAAAAATACCGTTTCGGGTATAGGTTTACCTGGGATGGATTGCGCGATTAAAGGACAAATTGCCGCTACAAGCGCTATGACGGCGAGAGATATAAAGTCGACGGGCATACGGTGCCTCTCGAATAAGGTGGATGCGGGTAGCCTATCCATTGTAGCGCAATGATTAATGGCAAGGTCGTGGTATGCTTACGAGAACAGGCATCTTGTTTCAGGTGCGTTATCGAGAAAGGAAATCAATGATTATAACGACCACACCCTCTGTTGAGGGATATCGCGTTTCTGGTTATTACGGCGTTGTATTCGGCGAAGTAGTTACTGGCGTGAATTTTATGCGCGATTTCGGAGCAGGTATTCGTAATATCGTGGGTGGACGCAGCCAGGGCTACGAAGACGAACTTGCTGAGGCGCGTAGCGGGGCTTTGCACGAACTGGAACAGCGCGCTACCTCATTGGGGGCCCATGCAGTAATTGGCGTAGATTTAGATTACGAGGTGCTGGGCCAAGGTAATATGCTTATGGTTACCGCATCAGGTACGGCCGTGACACTCGATCAGGCATAGAGGACCTCTATGCTCCCGGTAGCAAATGAAAGACTTGAGCGAGCCTCAACATATAAGCGACAGACGTATTATGCCTTGGAAGACCTGAGGCTTGCTGGGCCGGTCGCACGAATAGTGGGTACGGGGCTATTCGTTCTAATCGTGCTCAATGCGGTGCTTGTATTCGCAGAGACCCAGCCCGATATACCTGAGCGTGCCACCGCGGCAATGACGATGTTTGGCCTGGTATCCAGCGTGTGCTTTGCTTTGGAGTATGCTGCGCGTTTGTGGGTGGCCGATCTAGTGCATCCGAACCGCAAGCCCGCTGCGGCACGCATTCGCTATATGCTTTCGCTCATGGGTATTATTGACCTGCTGTCGTTTTTGCCCGGTTTGTTAGTGCTGCTGGTGCCGATGCCTTCTGCGGCGCTTAACGCTGCTCGCATTATTCGCTTGATACGTCTGGTAAAGATATCTCGCTATATGCGAGGACTGAAATCGATCTCGCGAGTGTTTCAAAAGCGTAGTCGAGAGATTGTGGCGGCCCTTACCGTGCTTGCTTTGCTTACCGTAACCGCAAGTGTGTTGATGTATGAAATAGAAAATCCGGTACAACCCGAAAAGTTTGACAGTGTATTTACTGGTATGTATTGGGCTATGACTACGATCACCACGACAGGCTATGGCGATTTGGTACCCATAACGGGCTTGGGACGGTTTGTGGGATTTATGACTATGCTGTTGTCTATTGGTGTGGTAGCTATTCCTGCAGGTATCTTCTCGGCGGGCTTTGTGTCTGAGTTTCGCGCTCAGGATGCCGAGGCGCGGGAACGGTTGCGTGAGGCAAAAGGAGTAAGTCAGGACAACGAAAATAACGATGATGAGATGGTTGATAATCCCGAGTGAAAAAGGGATTGTCGATCCTTGTGCCAGGTAACGACAACCCTTCGAGGGCTTGTTGTTACCTGGCTGCATTTTGGTTGTTTTTGATGTGCTTAAACGATAGCGCAGGTGTTACCGTTCGAGGTATGCCTGTAGTGCGGGCCAGAGAGTCATTGCCTCGGCGTATCCCTGTTCGTAGAGTGCCATGAGTTTGTTCGGGTCTTTTTCCATACTGGATATAGTTACTGGCTCGGGCGGGCGGATTAAAAAGATGCGACCCTCGTCGTGCAGGCGCGAAAGCGCACGGTAGGTGCGGTTGTATTCATAGTGACGGTGTTGGAGTCGGTCGATGTAGTAAGGATAGTCGCTGTAACGTTGACGCATCAGCGCCATGAGTTTCTCGGGACTCTTGGTGTAATCGGCTGCCTGAGTAAGTACGACGATATGTTTTTTTGCGCCGGTGAGTAACGAATAAACTAGAGGGACACTGTCGCAGGTACCACCGTCTAATAGATGCTTTTCATCTACCTCTACCACCTGGCTTACCAGTGGCATGGATGATGAAGAGATGAGATAGGGTAGATCGGCTAAGGCATCCGTGAACTCGTGATAGTCGGCCTCGCCTGTTTTAAGGTCGCTTGAGACGGCCACGAGTTTAAGAGGAGAGGTGTTGAATGCTTCGTAATTGAATGGATCGAGGTGGTTGGGTATTTCGTCAAACGCGAAAGATCGTCCACAAGCATTCCCTGTGTAGGCGAAGCTTCTTAAGGATAGATAGCGCCAATCGTCGCAATACTTCACATTGAGATAGCATGACCGTCCTAAATCTCCGGCAACGTAGTTGTAGCCGCAAAGAGCGCCCGCTGAAACACCGATAACGCGTTCGCAGAACAGATAGTTTTCCATAAAATAATCGAGCACGCCTGCAGTGAATTGCCCGCGCATGGCTCCACCTTCTAGCACGAGATTGGCGCACGTAGTGCTATGCCCCTGCCAGGCGGGTTGAGTAAGGGTGGGCCTATCGGGAACGGTCGTATGCGAGTGGGTGGGAAAGAGGCGATGGTTCATAGGGATTCCTTTCTATGCTCGATTCCATTATAGGGCACCTTGAGCACTACTCGCTTTGTTGGCTTTTTCGTCGGTGGTTACGGTTAGGGAACGATTGGCTCCGTTGGGGAGCATCGACGCAAGGTGTAGCGAGCAACACGGTATTATGTAATTAAACTAAGTATGAGGTTGCGAAGGCAACCGGAATGGTTAAGGAGGTTCTTATGAGTGAAGTACTTACTTCTTCAAATTTCCAGTCCAAGGTGCTTGACACGCAGGGTCCCGTGTTGGTGGACTTTTTTGCTACATGGTGCGGTCCGTGCAAGATGCTTGCACCGACGGTTGATGAGATTGCGGTAGAGCAGGCTGGTAAGGCAGCGGTGTATAAGCTGGATATTGACCAGAGTCCTGATATCGCTCAGCGTTATGGTGTTATGAGTGTTCCAACGCTTATCGTGTTCGAGAATGGCCAGGTGAAGAATCAGGCCGTTGGTGCACAACCCAAGCAAAATATCTTGTCGATGCTTGCATAAGTTAACGAGGCAAGGTTTGCGTACGGCGCCCCTAGTCTTTTGACAGGGGCGCTTTTAGGTTCTAGTCAAGCACCCATGCGCGGTAATGGTCCCAGCGCGGACCCCCTTCCGATTCTGCGGCAGTAAGCAGATATGAAGCTACGATTCGTGAGGCTTGCATGCCGTGGAGTGCGGCCTGCGCAAACAGCTCAGATGCGTTTGAATCGTCCGTATCGGGGTCGATGCGCAAGAGACATTCCCATCCTTTAGTGTATTCCGACGTGCGCTCCCAACGCGTTGCCTCAGAGGGTGGCAGGTCAATAAGAGACTCTATCACGTTATCTGGTGCACTAGCCTCGATAATTACGCCGTAGCGCCATGGTTGATTAATAAGCAGAAGCCAGAGTTCGGGGTTGTCATAATCGATAATAGACAGGCTCTGTGGCGCGGGGGTACTGCGCTGCATTCCTGTGCGTTGCAAATTGAGGGCCTGAGCATTTAAGGCTCGTTGACGCTCGAGAAACGCTTGGGTATTTTTGAGTTCGGCCAAACGCTGCTCTACCTCGCATTGTGTACGGTCTAAAGTGGCATCCAGTTTGCTTAACGACATCGAACGATAGTTACGTAGCTCCTTGACTGGTACGCCAAGCCTACGGTAAAACGCAATTTCACTTATGTCGATAAGATCGTGTAGTGCGTAACGTCGGTAATCGTTGGCTGGATTCCTCGTGGCCCGAACGAGACCTTCCTGCTCCCAATAGCGCAGCGTGGAAGGTGCTACTCCTAAATGGTGTGCGGCTTCTTTTATGTCATAGAGCCGATGCGTTTCCATAAAAGTTCCCTCTATGTTTGGAGATTTCTCGTAGGCTTTTGTTTCGGATCTTTACCTTAAAGCTACTTTAACGTTTAGAGTACCATGCTGAACGATAAGGGGCAATACAGCAAAGGTATACAAAATGATCAAGAAGAACATGGTGCGAGAGTACCTGAAATACATCCTTCCTACGATGCTTACCTTCACGTTGGCAAGCGTATACAGTATCGTTGATGGCATCTTTGTGGGCCATGCGGTAGGTGATGCGGGTTTGGCGGGAGTCAACGTAGCCTTTCCGCTCGTTGCCTTGGTTATGGCCATAGGTACGGGTATTGGTATGGGTGGTGGAGTAATCTCATCTATTGCCAAGGGTGCGGGAGACCACGCTAAGTCGCGCCGTGCTGTGGGTACGACGTTTCTTATGCTGCTGCTTGCAGCTATTCCCATCATGGCTGCATTGCTGTTGTTTGCGGAACCCATTTTGACGCTGCTTGGAGGACGAGGCGAAACGCTTAATCAAGCAATTTCTTATATTATGGTTATCGCATGGGGTGTTCCCTTTCAGATATTCGTGACGGGCTGCACGCCACTCATCCGCAATCAAGGACGCGTGGTGTACGCTATGGTCGTGCAGGTGTTGGCGGGTTGTATGAATGTGGTGTTGGACTTTGTGTTCGTTATACTGTTGGGGCGTGGTATAGCAGGAGCCGCAGAGGCGACAGTGCTGTCTCAGATAGCCGCTTTCGTACTGGTGGCAGTGTTCTTTTTGCTGAAACGTAATCGTATTGCAAGGGTTGACCTGCGTTTTGACATCAAGGTTGCATCTCATGTTCTGCGTTTGGGTATGGCGCCTTTCGGATTGACCTTGCTACCCGAAGCCACGGTGGTGGCTATTAACGTAAACCTGGCAAACTACGGTGGCGAGATGGCATTGGCGGCATATGCGGTGGTTTCATACACAGCCTGCGTTATCCAGATGCTCATTCAAGGTGTGGGTGATGGATCCCAGCCGCTCATCAGTAAGTTTTTTGGTGCCGGTGATAGTGATGCGGTTCGACGTATCCGAAATACGAATTACGTTATTGCTGTCAGCCTGGGTGCGGTGGGCCTTTTGGCTATGTTTTTGCTGCGCGAGCAAATTCCGCTCCTCTTTGGTGCGGGGGAAGCTACGGCAGGCTTGATTGCATGGGCGCTACCCATTTTCTCTATAGCTTACGTGTCCTACGGGTTTACGCATGCTTCCACCTCGTATTTTTATGCAGTGGACGATGCTCAAGCATCGAGCGCCATCGTGTATGGTGAGGCGGTGTTGGTGGTGCTTGTTGTAACGGGATTAGGATGGTTCTTTGGTATGGATGGTATCTGGATTTCGGTGACGGTGGTGCAGATGATCCTTGCCTGCGGAGCAGCAGCACTTTTGCGCTTTCGCCATCGCTCGCGCGATAAGCAAGCGTCGCTTGTTGCGGAGCGTGCATCGGAGGCGTGTTAGTGAATTTTGCCTGAGGAGCTTTGTTGGATAAGGGGTATCAGGTACCCATATCCTTCCTCTTTCATGTGGTCTAATGCTATGAAGCGTAGGGCAGATCCGTTAATGCAGTAGCGTAATCCTCCGGTATCGATAGGACCATCGGTGAATACGTGGCCGAGGTGCGCGTTGCCTGTGCGGCTACGCACCTCAGTGCGGGCCATACCGTGGCTGCGATCAAGGTATTCTTTTACAATGTCACGCGCGATGGGTCTCGAGAAGGCGGGCCATCCACAACCTGAATCGAACTTGTCGCTACTGGCGAACAATGGCTCGCCTGTGGTGATGTCCACGTAAATGCCTGGCTCGAACGTGTGGTCATAGGGGTGGGAAAAGGGATGTTCGGTAGCGTTTTCTCGCACAACGCGGTATTGGGTATCGGTAAGATTTTGTCGCAGTACGCTATCGGGTGTTGTCGTGTAGTTATGTTCGCGTATTAATGCGGATATGTCGATTATTGATTGTTCGCATCGGCCGTCAGTGGGTACGCAGGGGGTGTCTTCAGCGAGTCCGATGCGGCTGGCATATTCTTC
Organism: Actinomycetes bacterium; assembly: GCA_023395755.1. Taxonomy (GTDB): domain Bacteria; phylum Actinomycetota; class Coriobacteriia; order Coriobacteriales; family Eggerthellaceae; genus Gordonibacter. The sequence goes on from JAEWYG010000136.1 coordinate 20,602, forward strand.
AGCTGCTCCCAAGCTGATGTGACAGTATCCTCCGGGATTCTTCTGTAAGTAATCTTGGTGATAGTCCTCTGCAGGGAAGAAGTTACGAAGAGGTTGGGCTTCTGTCATGATGGGGACGGTATGTGCGGCCTGCTGGCGCAATAGTGCTGCTTTTGCGCTTGCTTCATCAGCCTCGTCGACCCAGTAGATGCCACTGCGATACTGTGTTCCGCGGTCGTTGCCTTGGCGATTCAGGCTTGTGGGATCCACTACTTCGAAGAACCCATCTAGTAGTATGTCGGTGGGCAGGATATTGCGATCATAGGTGACGGCTACAGTTTCAGCATATCCGGTGGAGCCTGAACAGACGTCGCGGTAACTCGGGTTGTTGGTTGACCCATTTGCGTAGCCTACGACGGTGTCTCGAACGCCAGGTAGGCGCCTAAGGAAGGCCTCAAGTCCCCAAAAGCATCCGCCAGCAAGATAGATGGTGTGCAGATCGCTTTGGGTAGAGCGGAGGATGTCGGGGCTTGTGCTACTCATAGCGGGTATCCTTTCTTTCATTTTGTCTATAGTACGGCGTTGGGGTGATGACATGTTGATGATACGAAAACTGTCACATATGCGTTAAAGCGAGTTTGCCTATCGTATATGCGGGTCTGGTTGATTTTGTTGTAGGGCTTATTGACTGCTGGCGAGTTAGTTTTCGATGTGATGGGTGGAAAAGCGGTAGAGAGGGTGACGTTCTTCCTACTGAATCCTGCGCATTTGGCGTAAAGTGGTGTCGGTTTGATAACAATTGCATAGCCTCGTCTATACTGGAAAAAGCAAACAATGCTTCAACTAGGAGGCTTACGTATGGCAGAAGTTAACACAAATCAAACGTCGCAGGAATGCAAGGCCGCTGATGCTGGTGTAATCGACATAGCTATTATTGGCGCAGGTCCTGCAGGATTGTCCGCAGCTTTATATGGTGCCCGTGCCGGTCTTGAAACGGTTGTGTTTGAGCGTATTTCAGCTGGTGGGCAGCTTGCGCAAACCGAGCATATGGAAAACTACCCAGGGTTTCCTGAGGGAACCAATGGTTTTGAGCTTGCTTTCTCCATGAAACAGCAGGCCGATCGCTTTGGTGCTCGTACGGTGGGTGAAGAGGTGACTTCGGTAGATTTTACGCAAGAACCAAAGGTGCTCAAAACGGCTTTCGGTGAGTATCGTGCCAAGAGCGTGATTATTGCAACCGGTGCGCGCCCTCGTAAGTTGGGGCTGGAGCTTGAAGAAGAACTACAGGGCCGCGGTGTGTCTTACTGTGCCACCTGCGACGGCAACTTCTTCCGCGACAAGGAGGTTATGGTAGTGGGCGGCGGCAATACGGCCGTAGGTGATGCTATCTATCTGGCTCGTATTTGTAAGAAAGTGTACTTAGTACATCGTCGCGACAAACTGCGTGCTACCGCCATCTATCACAAGCGTCTTGAAGCCCTTCCGAACCTAGAGTTCGTATGGAATGCAACGCCGCGTAAACTGGTGACCGACGAGGGTAAACTTGCTGAAGTGCGCGTAGAAATACTCACGACAGGTGAGGAGCGCAACATACCCATAGAGGGTTTGTTTGTGGCCGTAGGGACTCAGCCTAACACCGAGTTTTTGGATGGGGCTTTGCGCACCGACGAAACGGGCTATTTGGTGGCCGACGAGACGGGCGTGACGGAGGTTCCTGGCGTGTACGCCGCCGGCGACGTACGTACGAAGTTTTTACATCAGGTGGTTACCGCGGTGTCCGACGGTGCTATTACCGCAGAGGAAGCCGCCGAGTACCTGGCCATTTAGGGCTGCTTTTTGGTGCTGTCTACAACCCCACGTACGCTGGTGTGCGTATGCGGCGAAAATGGTGTGAAGCACGCAGCGATCTGGTATCATAAAGCGTTGCGCAATGAGGCGCTTGTTTTGTTTTGCTAAGACGAGCGCAGATACGTCGACGCGGCAACGTCGACGTGAATAGAGACCACGTTACGAAGGACACCCACGCACATGCAAGAAACGGATATGCGAGAGAAACTATTGAAGATTATCGAGGCCTACGAGGATGTACAGGCCAAGATGGGCGACCCGGTTGTACTTGCTGATCAGAAAGAATACAACCGCCTTGCCAAGGAATATGCAATTCAAGGTCCGTTGGCTAATAAGGCGCGCGAATACGTGCAGGCTGCAGACGACTTGGCGGCGGCTAAAGAGATGCTCTCCGATGCCGATATGAAAGAGTTTGCTCAGGAGGAGATTGCTGAGATAGAGAGTCGATTGCCTGCGCTTGAAGAGGATATCAAGTTTATGCTGATTCCGGCAGACCCGGCTGACGACAAGGATATTATCGTAGAGATTCGTGCCGGAGCTGGCGGCGATGAGGCTGCTCTTTTTGCGGGTGATTTATTTAAAATGTATGAGCGCTTTGCTGCTGAACAAGGTTGGAAGACCGAGACGTTGGATGTGTCTGCCTCTGAGGCCGGTGGCTTCAAGGAAGTGCAGTTCAAGGTAAAGGGCGATAGCGTGTATTCGGTTATGAAATTTGAAAGCGGTGTACATCGCGTGCAGCGTGTTCCTAAAACCGAAAGCCAAGGACGTATCCACACATCCACAGCCACGGTGGCGGTTCTACCTGAGGCCGATGAGGTTGAAATTGATATCAATCAGAACGATCTGCGCATCGATGTGTACCGCGCGGGCGGTCCGGGTGGTCAGTGTGTGAATACTACCGATTCGGCCGTGCGCATTACACATTTACCAAGTGGCTTGGTGGTGCAGTCGCAGGACCAGAAATCGCAGCTACAAAATAAGATTGCGGCTATGGCTGTTTTGCGAGCCCGTCTCTATGACAAAATGCTCGCCGAACAGCAGGCGGCTGAAGGCGCCGCGCGTCGCAGTCAGATTGGTACGGGTGACCGCTCGGAAAAGATTCGTACTTACAACGGTCCTCAAGACCGGGTGACCGATCATCGTATTGGTTATAACGGTACCTATAATGGTGTACTGTTGGGCGCGGGTGGTGCGAGCCTGAGCGAATTGATTACTGCTTTACAGGCAGCTGACCGCGCGCAGAAACTGGAAGCGGCGGTGTAGGTTTATCCGTCGACTGGTGAGGGTATACCTGTGGCTGAAAACGATATCTGGACTATCAAAGCAGCGCTCGACTGGACGGCGGGCTACCTTGAACGCAAGGGGGACGAGAATCCTCGTATCTCGGCCCAATGGTTGCTGTGTGAGGCGTGTGGCATGCGTCGTATTGACCTGTATACCCATTTTGAGCAGCCTCTTACTTTAGAAGAACGCGACGTGTTGCGCGGCTATGTGACGCGGCGGGGGGCGGGTGAGCCGCTTCAATATATTACCGGCGAAGTGGCCTTCCGGCATATTACCGTTAAAGTGCGCTCCGGCGTGCTTATTCCGCGACCCGAGACTGAGGTTTTGGTGAGCGAGGCTCTTGCTTTGCTTCCTGCTGCACCGCGACCGCGTGCTGCGGATGACAGGATGAGTGTAGGTACTGCGGCTTCGTTGGCAGGTGTGGTGTCGATGGAGGGCACCATCCTCGGGCCGGAGGATGGCCTGCTTGCTCGTGCAGTATCTTTGACTGAGTCGACATCTTCTTCAACTATTTCTGACGATCAGGCATTGCCACGAAACGGCGAGATTGGTGGCGGCGATCAGATATTGTCGCAAGTAGGTGGGGTAGGTGAGTCTGGTAGGGCTGTCCAGCTAGCGGGGCCGCTTGTGGCTGATTTATGCACGGGGTCGGGGTGTATTGCCTGTTCTATTGCCTACGAGCATTCCCTCGCGCACGTCGTGGCCACCGATATCGCACCTGAGGCTGTGGCGCTGGCGAGCGAGAACGCTTCCGCGCTTGGCCTTGATGATCGCGTACGGGTTTTGGCGTGCGATTTGGGTGAAGGTATAGATACGGAGCTTATGGGACACTTTGACCTGGTGGTTTCCAATCCTCCCTACGTTCCTACGGTAGTACTAGACAAAATCCCGCGTGAAGTGGCCGAATTTGAGCCGACACTAGCATTGGATGGTGGTGTCGACGGCCTGGACATATTCCGGCGCCTGTTGCCTTTCTGTGCTCGTGCGCTTAAGCCGGGCGGTGCGTTCGCCTTTGAGTTGCATGAGACCTGTCTGGATAAAGCGGCTCATCTGGCGCAAGAGGCGGGTTTTACTGATGTACGCGTGGTTGATGACCTCACGCGTCGTCCTCGTGTGTTGGTGGCTCGTCGTTTCCTGTAGTGCCCGAATCATTGATGAAG
>JAEWYG010000137.1 GCA_023395755.1 Actinomycetes bacterium
AGATAGGTGCTCTGTGCACGGGCAAACATGCCGTAGGCTAAGGCAGATGTAGCAGGCGCTCCTGGCTCGGCCCATTTTTTTGACCGCGTGATCGTCCAATGCGAAAAGACGAAGCACGCTGCCATGAAGCCCTGAATAAATATTGGCATAAGCAGCACCATCGGCGTTTTTTCAGCCCAATTGTTTACCACACCATCAAAACCCATATGCATAGGAATCATATCGGGCATACTCTCATAACCCACGGCACCTACCGCAAATGTTATTGCCATAAGGGGAAGATACAGTAAATTCCACTTCAGAGAAACCGCTTTCGGCACAGAACCTTCGTTTACCACCACGACAGATTCCCGCACGTCGGCCACCCAGTGCTGTTCACGTTTATACACATTCATTTTGGCACGATAGAACAACATGAGGCCATAGCCTCCCACTGTCAGCACCAGCGTACCCATCAGCATAATCACCATAACGGCACCTGGATTGTTCGCGCTCACACACGCGATACCGCCTACGGTGAACGCCACGGTAACCAACATCACCATTAGCGCGTAATTCCGCTTGAGGCGACACACGTAAGGGTCGCGTTGCTCGGCCGTAGGCACCGTGACAGCAAACACTTCCCCGCGACGCATCAGGTAGGGAGTCAGGGCCAACATGATACCAAGAATAGGCACTATCATCACTACGAACAGCATCATCACCATGTTCGTCATCGCGTCCATTGCACGTTCACCTTTCCCTCCGTATACCACATAGTTACCCGCAAGGGGTGATTGGTCGCTTTCACGCAATTATCCCGCCTGTCGCACCCGATTCCATCGCGTTGTAGCTCTGCGCAGAAGTTGCTTCACTTTGTTTCTCGCGCGATGCGGTCGCCTCTGTACACTGGCCCGCCCCAAACGCCCGAGCCGCCTGTCGCTGCGCGCATTCAAGAAAATTACCCCAGGTTCCACCGCGAGCGCGATGGGCTAGCGCCAATTCGAACAGCCCATCTTCCATCTTAGCCAGCTCCATCCGCGCGCGGTCGGCACGATCGTCCTCGCAAGGGTCGGCAATGTAGGCACCTGAGCGACCACGCATAAGCACATAGCCCTCGTCACGCAGCACGGCATAAGCCTTATTGACGGTATGAAGATTGATTCCTAGGTCACTGGCGAGCGACCTAACCGAGGGAAGGGCATCTCCGGGCACAAGCTCACCTGTCGCAATAGCTGCGATAATCTGACCACGCAGCTGCAAATACAGCGGCTCTTCCGCTTTCTGATCTATGCGAATGATCATTAGTGAACCCCTATCATCTCAACAACCCTCGCTTTAATGTTACCCATGGTATCACGCAATAAGGCGCTCGCCCGTCGCCTTGAAAAACAGTGCAACCGACCCCACGCCCACAACCATCGCCAGCATAACCGATGCTGGCGTACCCACTAGCGCCGTCATCCCCATACCCACCGCAACGAGGAGCATACCACCAAACATGACCACAAACACAGGCAGCCCACGCTTGACCGGCTCGTACACCGTTGTCCAGTCGTAACGAGGATGCCGGGCATCCATAAACAGCCCCACGAACGTAGAAAATAGACTAACAGCCAGCGGCACCACGAATACTGCAATGATGGTCACAGGATCGAGAGGAAGCACAAGGGAAATTACCACCCCCGCCACAAGGGCCGTCGGCACCGCAAGTGCTAGGTTCAAAGCCGCTTTTGCCCCCAACACCGTACGGGATGATACGGGAGCGGTTAGCATGAGCCAACGTGCGGAGCCCTCCAGCGACACCGAAGGAGCCGTCGTCGAGGAGATCCCGAAACAGAACGCTAGCACCCACGGAAGGAACCCACCGACGAGCGATTCGTATCCAGGCGGGAGCATGTTCAGCGAGAATAGACCAGTCACCCGACCCGCCACAATCACAACAGCCGCAACCAGCACCAGTACGTAACCCATAGCGCCGTTGAGTGCGTAAACTGGCGTGGCCAGAAGCATGCGCGCCTCTTTCGCCAGCAGCGCCTGAAATGGCGTACGAACACGCGCGACATTCGAGCTATCACCGAACGTAAACGAACTGCGGGGACGAGCTGACATCAGCAGTGCATTTACTGGTATGAAAATCCGCGTCAACAGGGCCACCAGCAACAACGCCGCCGCCACATTGAGCGCGGCAAAGGCAGCGAACGCTAGCGCGTCGCCTTGCACAATGCCTTCCGCCGCCCACGCTGCCGGAGGAAACACTCCTTGGAGCTTCGCCACCGCCTCAGCACCCAACACACTCAATATCTCCGAGTCGCTCGCATGTCCCGAGAACATGAACGAACAGACGACCACCGCCAGCGTAGCCACCAGAGACAGCACAATTACCACGATATTCGCGTGCTTAAAACGCGACGAGATTGCTGCTATCAACGCCGCGAGCACAATGGCAATGGCAAGCGGCAGCAAGGGTGCCAGAAAGATAGCAAGCACCATGAAGATCACATCCACCACCGAAACCCCAACAACTGTGCCGTACACAACAAGTGCGGGCACCATAACCAGCACACTAAACGCCAAACTCATGGCGTACAGCGATGCGATGCGCGAAAGTACCACCGATGCAATAGATACAGGCAACGACATGACCAAGTCGTAGTCTTTAAAGGCAAACAACACACCATTCGCCTTCAAAAACGCTGCCACGGCACCGACAACAGCTCCCACGAACACAGCAACAAAGGGCACGGCATCGGTCAATCCAATTTGCACAAGTCCGTACGATACACCGCCTGCATATATTGCTACGAACGCAACTATAACCACAACAGCCAGCGCGCCTAGGGCAATGGCGCGCTTCGCGCGCGCCGCATCGGCATGCAACGCCTTATTGATACCAAATAAGCCAAAAAGCTGAATTTTCAGCAGCAAAACGAATGATTTCATGATGCCCCCTCGCGTTGCGGAGCCTTCTCGATCATGTCAAGGAACACATCCTCTAGACTCTCGTCGCCCACAACGTCGGCCGTAAAGCCACTGGCGCGCAGCTTTCCTTGTTTGATGATGGCCACTTTGTTGCATAGCTTCTCAACCACTTCTAGAACATGACTCGAGAAGAACACAGCCGATCCGCCTGCTGCCAGTTCGCCGAGCATCTCCTTTAGGTGGAACGACGCCTCCGGGTCTAGACCCACGAACGGCTCGTCGAGTACCAATAGCTTTGGTTCGTGAACAAGCGCCCCGATGAGCACAAGCTTTTGCCGCATGCCATGCGAGTACGACGACACGAGGTCGCCGAGCGCTACAGTCAGGCCGAGTCGGTCAGCATATAACTGGATGCGTGTACGACGGAGGTCGACGGGCACCTCAAAGATGTCTGAAATATAGTCAAGATATTGAATGCCGGTAAGAAACTCGTAGATGTCGGGATTATCCGGCACGTACGCCGTCATGCGTTTACAAGCGAGCGCGTTGCGCTTCACCGACATTCCGTCGATAAGAATATCGCCCGCATTGAAATCCGTTACACCTACGATGGCACGAATGAGCGTAGTTTTACCTGCCCCATTATGTCCCACAAATCCGAAGAGGTCGCCAGGCATAACTTCAAGCGATACGCCGTCGACCGCACACTTCTCCCCGAATGCCTTCACCACGCCTTGCACGGCCAAGACGGGAGCGGAGTAGTTTAATGGCCGCTTTGTCACTTCTCGATCTTGCCACTTGTTCATAATTACTCTTTCTGTTCCATTTGTTATATTTATACTATAACAAATGGAACAACGAAACAAGTAACTATTGTTTAAACCACATTAACTAAAATAGAAAAGTTACCCTGCTAGTGAATGTTTCACGTGAAACATTTGTTCGCATTAAGCAAAACAGAGAGTAAATAAATGGTCGACCGGGGTTTGCTGATGGATTAGGTGAAAATATTTGATATCTTTTATCGCGATTAGAAGAATCGAATAAAACGATAGCAACTAAAAAAATGATTGAACAAATTAACTTAAGCATTTTAGTTGAGCTGAATAGTTGACGATAACACCCTCAGCA
>JAEWYG010000164.1 GCA_023395755.1 Actinomycetes bacterium
TCCAACACGACGCACTTTCCCACACCCCACCTCGCTCGCGCGCTGAGCTACGGCTGCCAATCGCTCAGCCGGACCAGCAGTATGAACGTCAGTAAGCAGGTACGTCTTTTGCTCTTTGGGCGAAGGAGGAAACAACATATCCTCCTCGAATTCGGCTTCCTTCACGAAACCCAGCCCGGCGCAAGCAACAACGTGATCAATTTCCGCCTGCACCCATGGTTTACCCGACTCGTCGCTTCTTGCCAGCATACGCTCCAGTTGCCTAACGCGGAGGAGAGTATTGCGCTCACTGTAGCGCGTGTAAACAAATTCCTGTCCCATAAGGTTTTTTAGATTTATCTCGCGGTCAAAAAACAACGCCATGAGTGGATAGGCATTTCCTATCATCCCCTCAGACGCATCGCGCACATCGATAATCACTCGATCTGCACGCTGGATATCGGCAAAATGCTGCTGCATAACTGCAAGCATCGACCCATCCACAAAATGATGTGCAGTAATAACCACGGCAGTCTCATTGCCGTCGCCCGCTTCCTCAACGATTCTCACCGTCGGTGGTCGCAAAGCTTCAACGAAGTTTGCGCGAGCGAAGCGCCTCAGGAACCTATCTTCTTCCGAGCCATCCGCATGTCGCACGAGTACGCGTGAACAACACGCCACAAGAGCATCCCACAGCTGCCGTTCGGGGTCACTTCCGTTTACAGAATTTCCTGGCAGGGACTTCAAATACTCGTCAGGCGCTTGTCCATCTAACAACACAAGGGCCTCGCCGAGCGCAAAACGCTCATCTTCGCGCACCTCGACCACCTGCAGCTCATCGCGAAAGCGGCGCACCGAGAAGCCGCACGTGTATCTTTGCCCCATCTTTTCAGGCGACTCGGACAAAACTTCAAACGACAAGCTTGGGTCTTCAAATCCTGCCATATACCAAGTCATATATCGCACAAACAGTTCATCGTCGAAAGTACCTTCTTCTTGTGCCGAGGCACAAGCTTCCAACCAATTTAATCCCCCATTACGCAATTCGCATTCAGGCTGGCCGGCATAGTCTTCTTCAATGATCTGCATAATTGCACACAAGATCGCTTGGTATTTTTCCATGAGGAAAGCTTCCTTTACTTTTACACAGTAGACCTACACTCGTATGAGCAGCAGAGGGGAGCTACACCCCTTTCCCTGCCTCAAACACCGTATCACCTTCGAGCGACGAGATGCGCACACCTAACACGCAGCCTTCCTCCACAACCATACGACCCGTACAGCGAGGAAAGCCTCCACGCGAACGAAATACGGCACCCGGGCAAATGAGATAATCCGCCGGACGGGCCTCTTTACCCGCCAGCAGCTCCGGCACGTGGGTGTGGCCGTGCACACACACCTGCGGAATTGGGTCGCCCGCCGCGAGGCCCGCGCATCCGTTGAAGCCGATCTGAACGTCGCGCGGATAATGTGCCACCAAGAAACGTACGCCGTCGATGACGGGATGCGCGAAACGCCCCACCTGCGAGCCGTACTCGTCGAAGTCGTTGTTGCCCAGCACCGCCGTCACCGGCGCTAGGGCCTCAAGCGCATGAAGAATGTCCGGGCCGCCAATATCGCCTGCGTGGATAATATGATCCACATCGGCCATGGCGCCCAAGGCGTCGTCGGAGAGCCGCCCATGCGTATCTGATATAAGCCCAATGACGGTCATACGTCCACCCCTTGTTCTTATTACTACGGCGTTTTGTGCCTAGTATAAAGCTTGCTCCCTGCGGTGCGCCAATGCTACCACATGCCATCTCTAACAGTCAGGTGACAAAAATATGACAAATTAGCACTCTCGGGCTGACAGTGCTAATTCGCGATAAAATAATATACGACACAAAAAGGATGCGCTTAAGAAGTGCGAGCAAGATAAGCCTCACACCTTCAAAAGTGCACCCAAGCACATCTAGGAGATGATAATTATGGCTATGATGGTACCCATGAGAAGGAATCGCAACCTACTAAGCACGCTCATGACCGACCCCTTTGATACGTTCTTTGATGCTGCTTCCGCACCTATGCAGAAAATGGCTCCTACTCTCATGCGCACAGACATCAAGGAGACCGACGAGGTTTACGAGATGACTATCGATTTGCCGGGATTCAAAAAAGACGATGTACAGGCCGAGCTAAAAGACGGCTACCTATCTATCACCGCGCAAACACAGAGAGAATCTGAAGATAAAGACGAAAAAGGCACCTTCGTCCGCAAGGAGCGTTTTAGCGGAAAATGCAGCCGTACTTTCTTCGTCGGTGAAGACATCGAAGACGATGATATCAAAGCTAAGTTTGAAGATGGCATACTAAAGATTGACGTGCCAAAAAAGCAGGAACAACCTAAGCTGGAAGAGAAAAAGACCATCGCGATTGAGGGATAACCACCTGAACCTGCGTGGCATAAAAGGCAAGCGTCGAAAACTCGGCGACGCTAAGCCGCCCGAGCAACCGGAAGGCGACCACAATGGTCGCCTTCCTGCTATTATGCTAAGAACGCGATTTTAACTTACCCACTATCAGGTAAAACATTTGTTCCAAATAAGCAGATGTTTCACGTGAAACAATCAAGAATTGGGAACGTCATGAACAGCACTCCTACTTTGACCAACATTCAACAGGTATCTGATGGTTGGATAAAGAAATATATACTCGAGTATCTGCTACCTGATGGCTCGCTATACGAGTATGAAAGCGCTTCTCGCAAACCCATCGAAGCCTACCGAAAAGAGCTCGAAGGAAACGCGACAGGCAGGCGGCCACAGCCCGACGCTGTTTGCATCGTGCCGCAAACAGCAGATGGCAAACTGTTGCTTATCCGCGAATTTCGCTACCCGCTCAACAGTTGGTGCATCGCCTTTCCCGCAGGGCTCATGGAACTAGGGGAAGCCTTAATCGCCTGCGTCGACCGCGAATTACGCGAGGAAACGGGCTACACCTTACGAACTGAACTGGGATCCGCCGCCCTCGACCCTCTACCGCAAGTTGGATATTCTTCCACCGGACTCACCGACGAAAGTGTGCATGTCGTGTTTGCTCACGTTGAGAAAATCGCAGAAGCACAACCCGAACCCGGTGAATTCATCGAACCATTCTTGCTGCCCATTGGGAGCATTCCCTCGTTTCTCAGCGAGAACATCACACCCATCGGAACCCGTGCCCAACTGATACTGGAAGCATTCGCTCACAGGCACTAACTTCCCTTTCGGAATATTTTCCTTCCCGCGAAACCGCTACTTTGATCAAAATTAAGAGCAGCCTTATAAACTCGATTTGGGAGAAACAGCCCTCTCTTCCCTCGTCGATATTACGTCGCGATTGTGCTGTTTTTCATTCAGCACACCAAGCAGCCAGGCGTACTTTTCCTGCACTCGCTCGTAGGTTGCAGAAACGGGTGCAGCCGCACGTGCAACTTCGATCATTATGTCGTCGTAGCAACAAATAATTTCATTCACTACCGCGGCATCCACTAAACCCTCATCTCGCTGTTCACCCAAAATAGACAGCACCTTTTCCTTAGGAAAAGCCTCCTTATAACTGCGCGTGCCCACAAGAGCACTAACAATATCCGCCACAGCAACAATACGTTCAGACAAGGTCAGTTCTTCCGCACAGAGGCCGCGCGGATAACCTGACCCATCTATCTTCTCGTGATGCCGTATTGCCTTTCTTTTAATATCTTCGTCTACGCATCCCGCAATAATATGCTCCGTCAAGTCAACGTGGGTACGCATGATGGCCATCTCGTGGTCGTCCAATCGCCCCGGCTTCTCCAAAATAGACAAAGGAACGCCAATCTTACCCAGATCGTGAAGTAGCGCACTAAAATAAACGCGTCCTGCTTCATCTTCCGAGAGCATCCTGCGCGCCAGTTCATAAGCAACATGGGCCGTGGTAACCGTATGAGTAACGGTGTGCCGACTACGGAAATCGATAACATGCACAAGCATATCTAGGGTCTGCTCCATAACAAACCGTTTTTCAAGCCCGCTGCAGACCCCTATCT
>JAEWYG010000231.1 GCA_023395755.1 Actinomycetes bacterium
GGATAGCGTGGTGTGGTGCTATTCCTCTTGGGGTTCTACGCTTCCCGATCCCGATGAGGTGGTCATCGTCCCTGACGCCCCGCGCCCCAGCTACGATTCGTCGTGGGCGGGCTTCGGCAGTGGGTCTGCGGGTGGCGCGGTGGTCGAGCGCCCCACGCCGACGCAGTCTGCCGAGCAGGCTTGGGCTTACGACTTCAAGGAAGATGCGCAGGGCAATGCGAGCGTTTCGGAGCCCCTGGTGGTGAACGGCTCGATCTATCTGGTGGTGAACGGCGAGTTGCGCGTGATCGATGCTGCCACGGGTGCGATGAAAAAGGACAAGAGCGGTCGCGAGCTTCGTGCGAACGTAGGCTCGACCAGCGCATACTGCAATCGTCCGGTATACAGCGGCGGCATTGTCGTTGTGCCTTCCGACAATGGAAGCCTGACGGCGTTCACGGCCGACACGCTCACGTGCGTCTGGAAGACTCCGCCGTTCGATGTGGGCGATAGTAAGCTGAGTTATCAGTCGCTCTCGTCGCTTACTGTGAACGGTTCGTATGTGTATGCGGCCTTTACTATGGTCGGTGCAGGGGGCATTGGTGTGCGCGGTACGCTCGTGTGCGTGAATTTGGCTGACGGTGCGGTTATGTGGGTACAGCCTAATGTCGATGAGTCTGAACCCACTGGTTATTACTGGGCCGGTGCGGCCTCGTCGGGTGAAGACCTCGTTATTGGTGATGAATCGGGTGTTGTTAAGCTTGTTGACGGGAAGACAGGCAACGTGCTGTCTTCCGTTTCGGTTGGTACCTCCGTTCGTGCAGGTATCGTGTCAGTTCCTCAGATAACACGCGGTGCTGAAGTGACGTTTGTTGCGGTGTCGACGGATGGCGTTTTGCATGTGATTACTCGCAACGGAGATACTTTAAGCAAGACGGGTTCGGCGAAGTTTGCTAGCAAGTCGACCTCAACTCCGGCATCAACGGGCGGTAATGTGTTCGTGTGCGGTCTCGGTGCGGATGGCTATGGGACGCTTTCGGTGATCGATCTAGAAACACTCTCCGTTGTACAAACCGTGCGTGGGGGTAAGGGAGAAGCCCAATCGTCGCCTTTGGTGTCGGTGCAAAGCGACGGAACCTATGCATACTTTACTTGCAATGGGATCCCCGGTGGTGTGTACGGCTATCGTTTGGGTGACGTGGAGGCTTACACGCTGTTCACGCCCGGTAATGGACAACAAAATTACGGCTTAGGCTCAGTTATTGCTGACGAGAAAGGTAACCTGTACTACACGAACGATTCAGGCCATCTGTTTGCACTGAAAGGTCAGGACGGTGTGCGGGTAACTTTTGAGTCGAACGGTGGCTCCTACGTGGCAACTTCCTTTGTTGCGTTAGGCAAAGCTGTTGCGCGGCCGAGCGATCCTGTGAAGAGTGGCTTTACGTTTGTCGGATGGTTTTCTGACGCCGCATGTACAACAGCATGGGATTTTACTAGGGAGATTCGGGAGAATACGACACTGTACGCCAAGTGGGCTAAAGTTGAAGCACCCGGTGTCAATACATCTAGTGATGAGTCGGGCGGTCAAAGCGGCAAAGATGGCTCGGGTCACGTGCTTGCTGTGAATGCGCCGCTTACGAAAGTAGCTGATAAATCTACCAATGTGGAGAAGAAAGTTGCAGTAGATGCTTCCTTAAAGAGTGCCAGTAAGGATGCAGCCGAGCAAACTTTGGGTGGCGTGAACCCATGGGCGGTGGGTGGTATTGCGGTAGGCGTTGTGGGTTTGGTTTGCGCGACGGTTTATCTTGTGCGGATGCGCCGTAAACCCGGCACCCCTGGCATGACGATGGAAGGGAAGTAGACCATGCAAGATGATCGTATTGTGCCTAGTTCGATATCGGAAGAATCGTCCGATACGAAGCTGGAAGACAAGCCATTGAAGCGACGTCATCGTAATATTGTTGCAGGCGTCGTAGCTGTATGTTCGGTCGCTCTTATTGGCGTGTCCGCATTTTTCCTGATGCCAACAATGGGTCAGATCCCAGCGACGGACATGCTGCAAACCACCAATGATCAAGCCAGTAAGGTTGTAAGTAATCAGGAAGCTGTCGTTGATGCTGATACTGATAGCGAGGTAGTCTATCTGGGTTCCGAAGAATCTTCGCAACCTGCTGATTCCGCCGCTCCTTTCTCAAGGTCTGGTCAGGTGTCGGAAAATAATGCTGTCACAGTGTCGGTTTCCATATCTAGCTCCGTTGTGGGCAATCCGGTATCTGGCGGCACGACCGCCACACTTGCAAGAGGAGCCACCGTTTATGATGCGCTCATGGCGTGCGGACTTTCGGTGAATGCTTCAACGAGCCCTATGGGAGTATATGTAAGTGCTATTGGCGGTTTAGCGGAATTTGATCATGGTGGTGGCAGTGGATGGAAGTATTCCGTTAATGGAACTGACGGCTCCATATCGTGTAGCAACTACCTACTAAACGATGGCGATGTGGTTTCTTGGCGCTATGTATTGAGTGCAAATGGTTAAGTAGTACGGACGATGAGATAGTTTGCGGTTCTAGGCCATCGAGGGAATACATGAATCTAATGAGCAAGCGAAACGCCCCCCATAAAGTACTCTCGCACAAAAAACCAACCGGCTGCAAAAGAGCTTCTGGACAAGTGCACAATTTGTGCTATCGTGCCGTGCTTGTCAATATTTTTTCGTATCAGAAGAAGGTGGGTAATCATGACGTTCAGTCCGAAGCTGGCCGTTGCGTTGGCTGTAGTAGCTTTGGTGGGGGCCATCGCCCTTATTGCTTCAGTGGTTCTTACCGTCCACGCATAGACACGGCGTATCAAACTGTTTTTGTCCTATCCTGTCCTGCCATATCAAGAGAATGGTGGGAATGTGTATGAAACCGACGGCGTTTGATCTTTACCATCCCGTGGTGGCTTTGCTGTACTTTGTGGCCGTGCTCGTGTTCTGCATGGCAGCATTTCAGCCGGTATATCTGATACTCACCGCATTCGTGGGCTTGGTCTATGGCGTGTATTTGCGTGGATGGCGCATCGTGGCGCACAGCCTTACCTGGCAACTGCCATTGCTTCTCATTGTAACGCTGGCAAACCCGCTATTTAGTGCCTCGGGTTCTACCGAGCTGTTTCGCATCGGGGTTCGCGCGGTTTACTTGGAGAGCTTGGTGTTTGGCCTGTTTATGGGCATTATGCTGGTGTCGGCTATGCTCTGGTTTTCAAATGCTTCGCACGTACTTACTTCCGATAAGGTTATGTCGCTGTTCGGCAATGTGGCTCCAACTCTTGCGCTCGTGCTGTCTATGACCACGCGACTTGTGCCACAGTACGTGAGGCGAGGCTCCGACATCGACGCGGTGCAACGCGCAACAAGTGCTGTACGCCCTCAAAACGCCAAGGAAAAGGGTTTGTCTCGTATTCGGCAGGTGTCGGTACTTATGGGGTGGAGTATGGAAGACTCGCTGGAAACCGCCGATGCCATGAAAGCGCGTGGCTGGGGCACGCACACGAAGCGTACCACCTACCGACGCCACCGCTTTCGTAGCCGCGATGCTGTTGCGGTTACGATACTCGGCACATTAGTAGCCATAAACGCATTTTTGGCATGGACGGCTTGCTCGCAGTTTTCATTCTATCCGACGATGAGTGCTCTAACAGTTTGGTGGGGATACCTACCTTATGCAATTTTGCTGTTCTTGCCTCTTATGGTGCAGGTGGGAGACGATATCCGATGGAGTTAGCTATTGGGGCTGTAGCATTCGGATTCAATTATCCCGATCGTGAACCGGTGTTAAAAAACCTTTCATGGAACGTTGAGGCTGGTTCTTTTACGCTTTTGGTGGGTGGCACCGGCAGCGGTAAAACCACTCTTCTGCGCTCTCTTAAACCCGAGACGGCCCCGGTGGGCAATCGTTGCGGACATTTGAGCGTGCTGGGTCAACCGTTTGAAGCGTGGCGCGATAGCGGCTCGGCTGCTGCTATCGGATACGTGGCGCAAAGCCCCGAAAACCAGATAGTGTGCGATACCGTATGGCATGAACTGGCGTTTGGCTTGGAAAACTTGGGTACACCACCCGATGCCATGCGTCGCCGCGTGGCTGAAGTTGCACATTTTTTTGGCATAGAACCATGGATTAGGCGTGGTACCGATGCCCTTTCTGGTGGGCAGAAGCAGATGGTTACGCTTGCTGCCGTACTGGCTATGCAGCCGCGCTTGCTGTTATTGGACGAGCCGACGGCTCAGCTGGATCCGGTGGCCGAGAAAAACTTCTTGCATGCTCTCTTCCGCATTAATCGTGAGCTGGGTATTACGGTGGTGGTTGCTACGCATGCACCCGAGTCGGTAGCCGCTTATGCCACGGCTGCTTTTGAGCTAGAAAGAGGCTGCTTGAGTGAGGTGCCGCTCGAGCGCTTTGCGTTTGCCCGTACAATACCGCTTGTCAGCACGGTGCCAGTCGCCCGTGCAACCTCTTCTGTCGTGGGGCATGATAAGGGTGAGGCCTTGGCGGAAGAGGATGTCCCGGTGGTTCTCGAGATGCGCGATGCGTTCTTTCGCTATTCGCGCGATGGTTCCTTTGTGTTGCGTGGCACCGATTTGGCGGTGCTCTCTGGTAGTATTCATGCAGTGGTGGGAGGTAACGGTAGCGGGAAATCGACCCTGCTGCGCATTCTTGCGGGCGTGCTGAAGCCCGAACGCGGGCGAGTGCGTAATGGGTGTGTGCATGAGCAGGCTCTATTACCACAAGACCCTAAAGCTTTGTTCGTCTGCGATTCCGTAAGAGAAGAGCTTGGCGAGTGGCAGCAGCGATGTGGCTATGCTGCGTCTGATGTTGAACGAGTTTCGGAACGATTTAACCTGATAGAGCAAGCAGATAGTCATCCTTACGACCTTTCGGGTGGCCAGCAGCAGAAGTTGGCACTGGCGAAGGTTTTACTTACTAAGCCGCGCTTGTTGCTGTTGGATGAGCCAACGAAAGGGCTCGACCCTGTTTCCAAGCGGGAAGTGGCGCGTATGTTGGTTGCGTGCGCACGCGAGGGGGTTACCGTTGTGCTTGTTACGCACGATCTCGCATTCGCCTCGCGCGTAGCGAGTCGCGTTTCTATGCTCTTTGACGGCGAGACTGCTTGTACTGAAATTACCGCTACCTTTTTTCAGCAAAACCTTTTTTACCGTCCTACCCCCGATGCTTTCCTTGCGCTTTGGGATGCGGAAGAGTCTGACGAAGCGGAGTGTAACGCGTGAGTAT
>JAEWYG010000145.1 GCA_023395755.1 Actinomycetes bacterium
CGTATGGACCGAAGCAGATATCTTCGACGGCATATGGCGCATATATACCGCGAGCCTTGATGGAGCATTGCTCGGAAAAGCTCATCTCGTAGAAGAGGGCGATTCTCTCTGGGAAATGCCCTCTATCGCCGCGGTAGGAAAATACGCGTTTTGGCAGGTAATGCCGAAACCTGATGGCGAAATGAGCGCTAAAGATTCGCTCGTAAAACGTGCAACCATGGCGCAAGGTAATAGCGACGTGGTCTACACGTCACATGGCCGCCTCTGCACACCTCCCTACGCACTAACCGATTCGGTAGTTATCACCCCTCGAGCCGAAACGAGCGGGGTATACTATCAGCTTACGCATCTGGACGCCGCATCAGGCGAAGTGCTTGACACCATGGTACTGCCGCGCTCTATGAAACCACTAGAAGCGGGCTACGGCGACACCGGGTTCACTTTCTCATTCGATGCTATTTATAATTATGGCGATGGTATCTCAAATTTAGGAACCTACACACCAAAAACGCGTGTGACAAATGGTAATTACAGCGCAGTACCTTGGTTCTGCTTTAACCGCGCACCTTCAGCACCACCTGCCTGGTGTGGCAGCTATTTCATGGTGAAATCTAGTCGTACGGTATGTGGTATCGACTTAAACACAAACGAGTACTTCGCACTACAGCCCGACAATGGGGCCGACGATTACGGTGAGTACCTCGCTTCCACCGGATCGAATAATCTGGTTGTAACCTACGCCAACATTGATGATAAGCCCATTGGTGGAAGCCCCAAGAAATATTGCCTTGTACGCGTCTGGTCGCCAATCACTCAGTAAGCTCTTAATAAAGTAAGCCGATAGCGTGTAGCTACCGGCTTACTTTTCAGACATTATCTGCGACTTCCTAGGCATACAGGCATTACTACGATTAAAAGAGTTAATCCTCTTTACTCAAACGTTAATTCTTTTAATCGGTCGAACACTACATCTTTACGCTCAAGGAAATCCCACGGATCAAAAATCTTATCTAGAACTTCTTTGGTAAGGTTTGCATCCGGATCAAACTCAAGATTCTCGCGATAGGTGGGACCATCTACTGCATTTTGAATATCCTCCCATACCTTCATAGCGTTGCGCTGCACGATAACGTAGGCATCCTCGCGACTGATACCCGTATCTACTAAAGCAAGCAGTACCTTCGAACTGAAAATGAGGCCCTTGGTGCGCCATAGGTTCTGCTCCATCTTGGCAGGATACGTCTGTAGGCCATCCAGCATCCATTGCATCTTGCCAAACATGTAATCTAATGCAGTAAAGCTGTCAGCCAAAACTACACGCTCGGCGCCCGAATGGCTGATATCACGCTCAAACCACAGCGCCACATTATCAAAAGCCACTTGAGCGTTGCTTTTTACCACGCGCGCGAGGCCACACACGCGCTCCGCAGTAATAGGATTGCGCTTATGGGGCATAGCACTCGAACCCTTCTGCCCCTTCGCGAACGGCTCTTCGGCCTCGATCACATCGGACTGCTGCAGCAGGCGTACTTGCATGGCGATGCTTTCAAGCGTAGAAGCCGTCACCGCCAACGCGGCCATAACCTGCGCGTGACGATCGCGGGCCAACACCTGCGTAGAAAGGGGATCAGACGCAAGGCCCAATCGTTCACACACAAATTCCTCGACGAACGGATCAATACTCGAGTACGTACCCACCGCACCACTGATAGCGCCCGTAGCGGCCACGACGCGCGCTTCCTCCATGCGCGTTTGAGCGCGCTTAAGCGCCCAAGCCCACGAGCCAAACTTCATGCCAAACGTCATAGGCTCGGCATGAATGCCATGGGTGCGCCCCACACAAAGTGTCTCCTGGAATTCAAAGGCGCGGCGTTTACAGGTCTCGCCCAGTTTCTTAATGTCGGCGATGATGATATCGATAGCCTGAGTAACCTGATAGGACAGCGCTGTATCCCCCAGGTCTGATGATGTCATGCCGTAATGAACCCAACGACTCGGCGGCTCATTGCCCTCCGGCACATCAGCGTCTATATACTCAGCCATGTTGGTAGTGAAAGCGATAACGTCGTGATTGGTCACCTTTTCAATCTCGTCAATACGCTCTACCGTAAAGTCGGCATGACTACGAATCCACGCCGCCTCTTCCTTCGTGATGCCTGATTTGCCCAACTCGGCCTGGGCTTCGCACGCCAGCACTTCGATTTCTTTCCAAATGTTGAACTTGTTCTCAAGTTCCCAAATGGCGCCCATTTCGGCGCGCGTGTAACGATTAATCACGCTGGTGCCCCTTCGTTTGTTCTTAGCGCACCGGCCCACGCCGACGCACGCTTGTTTTGCGATAAGTTCAGCATACCGTAGCACCTCGCTACTCAAGCAATTTTCCATGGAAAGTATCAACAGAACGCGTTGTTGCCCAGTACAGAGAAATGCATTTTGATCTGCATATCTAAGACATTTTCTCCCAAAATGGCCACTGCTCCTACCTTAAAAACCGCTCGGCATTCGCCATGGCACCAGCTACCACGCCCACAAAAACACTTATCAGAGCCGGTTTATTATCCACGATCAAACATAAAGTTCTTGACATTCTTCGTGAGGGCTTTATGCTTAATCCCAGCAATTTACTGTACTTTGCGTATGAGGGGAATCCGACCATGGAACAGAAAGCTACCGACACTACATTGTCGACTACGCGAGGACGCGTGCGATCCGTCAACGTATCTAAGCGCAAGGGCACCCGCAAAACGCCGTGCGCCGAATCTATCGAAATTCAAGCTCATCACGGAATCTCAGACGACGCCCATGCGGGTGATTGGCACCGCCAAGTATCTCTGCTCGCTTGGGAATCTATCGAGAAGGCCCGAGCCCTAGGGCTTGACGTAGCCGAAGGTGATTTCGCCGAGAACGTTACTACCGAGGGCATAGACCTTTTGTCCTTGCCAATGGGCACTCACTTAAAAATCGGCGACGACGTCGAGCTTGAGCTGTCTCAGATAGGCAAGGTATGTCACACTAAATGCGCCATCTATCATCTTGCTGGTGACTGCATTTTCCCTCGCGAAGGCATCTTCTTTGTTGCCCTAAAAAATGGGAGCATTCGTACGGGCGATGCAGTAGAAGTTCTGAAAATGGGTGATGGTACCTGTTCCTTCACGCCTCCTGAGGCCTTAGCTGAACTGGCCGCAACACCCCGTTAGCATCACCGGGCGGCGAGAGCGCTTCGCCGCCCGACCCATCCTTCCTTTAGCTGACAAAATATATCCTCTACCAACTAGCCTACTTTATCAGTAGTGCATCATAGAGCATTTTCGGGGCAACCCGAGAAAGCTTTTCGGCAGCCTCTTGTGGAGGCGGCGTCGTACCAAGGCGATACCATTCCGTAAGCGTTTCTGTTTCAGTTTTCACCCAACTATCTAGGCAGAACATAAGCTCATCGTCAATGAGAACATGGCGATAATCCTGCAGCGTTTCCAAAAGAGCGCACTTGCGGTAGTGAGGCATAACACTGCGCTCGCTGGGATAGTTAAGCGTATACTGCGTCGCCACCTTGAAAAAATCTTTTTCTAAGGATAGTAACTTGAGATGATGAAAGTAGCCGGTTTCCCAATCAACCGTGCGCCCTACTTCTATGAGGTAGAACTTATGAATGTGCGTTGGCCACCACCAATGCAAGCTGTATTTGCTATCAAAATGCCGATAAAAGACCTGCCTTGATATGCCAACGCTCTCGCATAAATCACTCACCTTAATTTGGTCGAGCGATCGATCGACGGCATGCATAATGCGCAATTTCATCTGCACATCCTCGTCGTCGAATATTCCTCTTGGCTCCCATGTATCGATTCTCATGACCCCCCCCCGTCCGTATCCGCGTACGGTCCCCTTGATAAAAGTATACCCCTTTGCTGCAACACAAAAGCATCGACAGGATTCGGTATGCGTACCTTGTCGGAAACAGTGCGCATACCACAAGGGCTACCTTCGATTACGGGAGAATCTATGCTTTTGACGGCTTCAGTCCAGCAGCTTCCGCTGCGGCACGCAAATCTTTCCAAACCGAAAGATGATCTATCTCGAGAGCCTTACACACGGTGTCGCAAGTGCCGCATTCGGTACATTCCCAAAGTCCATTCTGCACAGCCTCAACCACGCGATCACCTTGATCATAGGGGTCGTAGAAGCGATTTGCTATAGCTATCATCCCCGTGGGACCCAAGTATGATTTCAGGCCCTTCATTTCCACAACCGGGCATGCTGCGGTGCATACTCCACAGCGAGCACAGTACTCAAGCGGCTCAAGCTTCTTAGGCAGCGATGCATCCACAGGGGCCTTAACTTCATCGAGCGTCAAGTCAAATGCACGCTGACGTGCAAGAATACGACTTACCTTATCGGTTATTTTTGTTTTATCTACAATCAGATCGCGCACTACCGGAAAGTTCTTGAGCGGTGTAACTTCATTTTTCCCTGAAGCTTCCACTAATGTCACACAAGCCAAACAGGGGGTCCCGTTCAAGGTCATAGCACAACGACCGCACACACGTCCGCGGCAACTGTAATCAAATGCGATAGGATCAAGGGTATCGTCAATCTTCACTAACGCCTCAAGCAACGTCATGTGCTCAGTATGTTCAATCTCGTACTCCTTAAAATAAGGCTCGACATCCACCGATGGGTTGTACTTCTGCACTTTAATCTTCATGATTCCTCCTCTATCACACGAGAGCACTCGCGACTAGTCCAACTCGACAACAGGAACGGTTTCCAGCTTCATTTGGCCGTCCACCTTTTTAGCAATGATGTTGCATGTCCAATTTTCCTTGTCCTCCTGAGGAAACTCGGGGCGGTAGCTATGACCGCGGCTCTCCTCGCGCATGAGCGCAGCTCGAGAACTTGCCTCAGCAATATCTAGTAGGTTGTAAGCCTCAATGGCAGCTTTCCAGTCAGTGTTATAGGTAAGAGTCGCATCGCCCAGAGTCATCTTAGGTATCTCTTCTTTGCGGATACGCTCAAGTTCGGCTACCGCTTCCTCCATGGCAGCCTTTTCACGAGTCGGCTGACAAGCCTGATAACAAGCGCGCTGAATCATATGCGTGATTTCTTGGGGGCGCTTTCCACCAGCCTGTCGAGTGCGAATTCCGTGCAGACGACCAACCTCTTCCTCCACCGTTTCAAATGAGAACGCCTTCGGTTTATCTTTGCCTACCCCTTCTGCATACTCGATTGCTTTCATCATGGCATAAGAGCCATCGCGGTATGCTACATTTACCGAGGAGCCACCTTGCGCACCGGATACCCCACCGCCGCGCGAACAGAACATGCCAGGTAAACCTTCGACCATAAGGCTCTCATCTACACGTGGGTTACCACCATGTTCATAAGTCTCAAGCGCGCATTCAAGCTTGGTTGAAGCCACATCAATGCCAAACACGTCCTTCCACAGTCCTACGTTGCGGCGATACACTTCGCCCATAGCCGCAAACGCTTCGGGATTCGAAAAATCTACGAACACACCCCCGTTGGGCGAGCCACCTCCATCGTGGATAGCTTTAGCGATAGTGCGCGTAAACGTGATGCGATCAAGTGTCGAGTAATCCATGCCGCGGAAGAAATAATTGTCGTTTGCATCGCAAATATACTCACAACAAAGGTTGTCAGCACCAATACCTCCCACAAACGTAGCCGCAAGACCCGTTGGATACATGCTAATGAGGTCGAACTGAAAAAACTCAGAATCTTGGAGAGCGGCTCCGCGTCGATAGGCTGCCGCATCGACGTCGCCCGTATTATCAGGAGAGTTGATAGACGTAGCCGCCACGGTGTTCCACCCATAGACCCAAGAACTAGCACCCGTACAGGATACGGTCGATTTTGCACGGAACACGCGTACCGTACCCGTAGGTACATGCAGCCCGACAGCACCAATACAGGCACCCTCCTCAACAATCACGTCGGTAATCATAGTGTGATCAAAAATGCGAGTCCCTGATCGTTCTACCGAGTCGGTAAAGTAGCGCGGGAAACCATTAAACGTGCCAAACAGTGGATAGCCCGGTTTATCCAAACCAGGAACAAAGGCACCCGTCTCATCGCGCATAAACAAGTTATTGCCTTCTTGGGCATAGCGCAACAATAGATTGCGATCCTCGACGGTAAATGCTTCGTGAGTGGCCTTCGCAATCTTTTTATTCGTTAACTCATTCAACACGAAGTCTTCGGACTGATCCCATGGTGTATCCGTTTGAATAAAGTTCACCCAGTTGCACCAGTTGTAGCCACAAGCACCACCAAAGTGGAAGGGACCCTTCTCCACCACCACAACGTCCTTACCTTGCCGGTACGCTTCGAGGGCAGCATGTGACCCCGCAAGTCCACCTCCAATAACAAGAATGTCGGTATCAAAAAGCTCGTAGAGTACTTGCTCGCCACCCGAAACTCCATCGGCAGCAGAACCTGAACCGCCCACAGGGGTCGTACATCCACCCATCGCGCTCGAAAGCATAATGGTTCCAAAGGCGACCGCGCTACCACCAAGAAACGTACGTCGAGACATAC
>JAEWYG010000150.1 GCA_023395755.1 Actinomycetes bacterium
GATATATGCACATCAATGGTCTATTCCGTTCGAAACCATTGATATGTATCAATGCACTAAGGCACCCGACCTTAAACTCGCCCGCGTGTTCGACAAGATTGTTACCCGACACCGCGGTGGCTACTGCTATGAGTTAAATGCTCTGTTCGAGCAATTACTTACCAGCCTGGGGTTCAACGCACGTCCGTGCTTGTGTCGCGCCGTATGCGGACAGATCGAGAAAGACCCCATCAACCACCGCGGCATCTTAGTAGCCATCGATGGTTGCGAGGTATTCGCCGATGTAGGATTCGGCGGCCCCCTGCCATCTGCCTCGGTAAGCTTGGCAAATGGTGAGCAGCAGGTCATTCACGGAGAGTACTTCACCACGCGCAAGCTTGACGATTATTGGTGGGCCATCGATCGCGTTACCCAAGCGAAACGCGACCTCTACGGCATCGAAGGGCCGTCACGCACCCAAACGGAGATAGAGTTCTGTCTGGCAACCGTACAAGACGCAGACTTTGCCTCCTTGAATCTGGCGTGCTCTCAACCCGGAACGGAATTCCACGACCATCGCATTGCGAATCTACGTACCGCGGAGGGCTACTACGGTATCTGGGATGACACCCTAACCATCCGGGCAAACGGCGAGCGCACTCGAACACACCTACCTGATGAAGCCGCCTTCAGCGATGCTCTAGAAACCTATTTCGGTTTCCGGCCCCACGAAACCTGAGCCGTGGCATACCTACCTAAAATTGAAGGTGCCCTTACTTCTTGCCACCGAGATTGACGGCTAACACGACTCACTACGTTCAAAAAACGCATAAGCGTTGTCGAAGAATACCTTGGTGGCAATGTCCTTGCCAAACTGAGGCACAAGCGCGTCGTACAGATTGCCAATCTTGCCACACGAACCCAACCAGGTAGGCACCTCGCAACCATCAAAGTCGCTACCAAGAGCCAGTACGTCTTCCCCTGCCACGTTTAGTAAGTGATCGACATGACGCAACACGTCGTCGTACGTAGGATCTAAGTGGGTAGCGGACAAAAAATCGGTGCAGAAATTTAATCCCACAATGCCCTTTCGGTCGGCAATCTCACGCAGCTGCCAATCTGCCAAATTGCGTGGATGGTCACACACAGCACGCGCATTAGAGTGCGAAGCAACAAACGGGCGGGTTGCCGTATCGCATATGTCACGGAATCCTTTTTCATTGAGATGCGAAACATCCACCACCACACCTCGCCGTTCCAACTCACGCACGCACACTCGACCAAACGCCGTCAGGCCATCTGCCGTATCGTTACCGCTACCCAAAGCATTACGGGCATTCCACGTAAGGGTGACCATGCGCACCCCCAACTCAGCAAGCTTATCGAGTCGCTCCTCAGCAGCACTGTCATCTTCCAAAAAAGATGCGCCCTCTACCGTAAACAAACCTGCCACCTTGCCCGCAGCGTGTGCGGTATCGATGTCAGATACCGTTCTCACCCGAGCCAAACGATCGGCATGACGATCAAGCTCGCGCACCCAGACGTCACGCACGCGCTCAAACAGCATCCACGCCTCACGACCATGCACCACGTCGGGAATAAACGCAGCAAAACACTGACACCACGCAAACGCTTCCATACGATCCAGCGACACCTGGGCGTCGTTGTTCGCAAGTGAGTTCATACGCACGGCCGGAATACCCACATCATGCTGGGCAAACCCGCCGGGAACTGAGTTGTCTCCATAAAACGCCAAACGATCAAGCGTGTCACAATGTAAATCGAACACACGCTGAACTATGACAGCATTCTTTCGCATTGTAAGTCTCCCTGTTTTTTCGACTGACACTCATACGTTTTCACGTAAAGATTAGCTCGACTATTGCCTCCGAGGGCAGGCAGAATTATCTACTGGCTGCGGCTTTTCACCCGTTACCAAAAATATCATGGCTATCATAAGCGCAAAACCCACCCAGTCAGCCCCGGTAAACGCCGTACCCAACCACAGTGCCGCAAATACCGTGGCGCTTACCGGTTCAATTGCACCCAGCAAACTACCCTTTACTGAACCCACAATAGATACCCCATGGAGGTATAAAGCAAATGCTGCGAAGGTACCAAGAACAGCAATTGCAGCCAAGACCAACCAACCCACCAAATTTAAGTGAGGGAATGCTCCAGGCTGGCCATCAAGAATACCCGATACCCATACCGCCGTGGCCAAAATACCCCCCACCAGCATGCCGAGACCTGTTACGGCAAAACTTCCCCACTCCACAAAAAGCTTCTTGGGAAACATAATATAAAACGCAACCGACAGCCCGTTGGCAATACCCCACAATAATCCCGGTAAAGGGAGCGCAAGCGAACCCACATCGCCCTGCGTGGCGATAATCCACGTTGAACCCATGGCGGCAACAAGTCCCACCGCTTCACGGACGCGAGGAAGCCGACGCAGCAGCACGCACGTAAACAATAAGACAAACGCAATGCCCGTACATTGCAACACCGTAGCCGTACCTGCGTTTGTATAACCAATAACAATGGCATACGTTATCTGACACAGATATAACCCAACGCCGCCAAACACCACAAGGCTCCCAAGCGTTCGCTTATTGCGCACCATAGATAACAACTTGTTGCGCTGCGTTACCAACAGCACCAACAAAAACAGCAATCCTGCGCCCAGCATACGAGCGCTCGTGATAAATGCCGGTGTTATCGCGTAGTTTGACAGGAGAAATTGGGCGCAGGCTCCTGAAAAGCCCCAGAGTGCCGCACCGATCAGCGTACAGGCAATGCCCCGCCAAAACCGCTCACGAAATAGCTTTTCTCCTGCACGGATAGCTTCGCCGCGAACAGCTTTGTTTGACTCGATTGAACTCACAACAACTCCTTCACCAAAACCCCTTGGCTGTTCGCCGAATTACTTCTTAAGCACCCTCTCCAAAGATCCTGTATCCAATACATTCACCGTCTCGAAGCGCCCCTTCCAAAACACCGCCCAGTTGTTGAAAACACAAGGAAGATTCTTGGCTTTTTGTAGAGTATCTACATGGACGAGCGATAAGGAAACGTTATTTTCCTCACAGTATCTTTTAACCATCTCAATACGCTCTGGAACATAGGGGCATTGCATATCGTAGTAAATGGTGAGCGTTTGATCCTCAATTCTCTCCCTCTTGGCGTTTGCGGCAAATTTCGGCAGCGACCCATCAAAAGAAAGCGCAAGCAGCTCATAACCACCAGGGGTGGTATCAATCACTTTAAAACCGAACTTCTTGGCGAACGATTGGTCCGCAAGCCAAGCTTTTTGCTTTTTCGAACCGAGCATACAAACGCCAGACTTACCCTTATCTTTGGCATCGGCCAAACAGTACTCCATAAGCGACCTGCCGTACCCCTGTCCCTTGGGGCTGCCATACACCCACAGACAGTACAGATAAAAGTAGTTACCACCCTCCAGGGGAACCCACGCTGTCTCAAGAGGAGCATACTCGATAAAAACTGCGGCCTTTGCGTCGAGCTTTCTAAAAACATGTCCCTCAGGTAGCCGATCGGCAAGCCAATGCTTTTTTGCCTCGATACCCGGGTGGGGTTTCCTACTCCGAATGATGCAGCACACATGCTCGTCGCAGAGGTTTTCCGGGGTGAGGTTAACGAAAGTGGCATCCTTGCTCATTCTGCTAACTCCTTCAAAAACGTAGACACCGGACCCAAAAGGTTATCGCCTTCATCCAACTTGAAGTAGCGTAGCGGTAATTGCAGCTTGCGCTTGTCGGCCAAGTAGCGGCCCCCTGCGCGGCGCAAACCCGTCATCTTGTCGCGAGGAACATCGATGGGCTCCACCACAAGGCGACCCGCCGTTACCGACACAGTCTTAATATGTTGCTCATGAGCAAAAGCCTTAATTCTGGCACGTTCCAGTAAGTTCTTTGCAGCCTGAGGCATATCGGGACGCTTACCCGCCAAGTCAGCAGCAACATCTTCTACCGCTTGCTCGGTAGCCGCTGAGGCAATCTTGCGATACCACAGCACACGCTCATCGGCATCAGGCACGTAATCTTCAGGAAGATAGGTGTGCCCGGGAACGTTTACCGTAATGTCTGACAGTGCGGGCGGCAGCGTATCCATCGCCTTCAGATCACCCTCGCGCGTGGAGCTTACCGCTTGACTGAGCATCTGCGCGAACAAATCAAAACCCACAGCCGACATATTGCCCGATTGTTCAGCACCCATAAGGCTACCTGCACCGCGAATTTCCAAATCGCGCATGGCAATGCGCATACCGCTACCCAAATCGGTATGCTCGTCGAGCGCAGTTAAGCGCGCCTGCGCTTCCTCGGTTAAACTCACGTGCTCGGGGAACATGAAGTAGGCAAAAGCCTGTGTGGAAGAACGCCCCACACGGCCCTTCAGCTGATACATTTGAGCTAGGCCGTAGCGCTGGGAGTCTTCAATAATCAGAGTGTTCGTATGCGGGTTGTCGATACCACTCTCAATAATGGTAGTGGCTACCAGTACGTCCAACTCGCCTGCCACGAAGTCTTCCATCACTCGCTCGAGCTCATCCTTCGACATTTGACCATGTGCCACGCCTACACGTGCCTCGCCCGCAGCCGCAGTCACCCGTCGCACCGCCTCCTCCATGGTACGCACGCGATTAGACACGTAGTACACTTGACCACCACGTGCCAATTCGCGGCGAATGGCCGCACTCACCAAGTCGGGGTCCCATTCACCCACATGGACCTCCACCGGACGACGTTCATCGGGAGCGGTAAGAATAAGACTCATATCGCGCACACCCGACAGCGACATCTGCATAGTACGCGGGATGGGCGTAGCCGAAAGTGTGAGCACGTCGATAGATTCGCGCAGGTTCTTCAATTGCTCTTTATGACCCACACCAAAACGCTGCTCCTCATCGATAATAACCAACCCTAAGTCGTGAGGGTTTACATCACGGCTGAGCAGGCGGTGTGTACCCACGAGAATATCCACGTCTCCTTCTTGAAAGCCTTTAAGAGCTGCAGTCTGCTGCGCAGGCGTGCGGAAGCGTGAAAGAACCTCCACGCGAACCCCAAAGGGTTCGCAGCGTTCCTTGAAGTTCGTGAAATGCTGCTGCGCAAGAATGGTAGTGGGACACAACACCATAACTTGTTTGGAGTCTTGAGTAGCCTTGAATGCGGCACGCAGAGCCACCTCTGTCTTGCCAAATCCTACATCACCACAAACTAACCGATCCATAGGCTTAGCAGATTGCAGGTCGGCTTTTACATCGGCAATGGCTGCCAACTGATCGGGCGTCTCCTGATAGGGGAAGGCCTCTTCCATCTCGCGCTGAGCTACGGTGTCGGGCCCAAAACGGTAACCTTGTACGGTCGCACGACGCGTATACACGTCCACGAGATCGAAAGCGAGCTTCTTAGTGGCGGCTCGGGCCTTCTTCATGGCACGTGACCAGTCTGCGGTATTCAGGCGCGTCAACCGTGGACTTGCACCCTCAGGACCAACGTAGCGCGTCACGCGATCCAGTTGCTCCACCGGTACGTAAAGCTTGTCTCCTTCGGAGTATTCAAGCAAGAGATAATCACGCGCCGTGCCATCTACGTCGCGCCGCACTAACTCCTTAAAATGCGCCACGCCGTGCGCAGCATGCACCACATAGTCGCCCGGTTTGTAGGGAAATGTAATCTCAGTAATGTCAATATGACGACTTGGGCGCGCAGTAGAGGCTCCCTGGGTGTCAGACACGCTCACTAAAGCCAACTTAGCTTTAGGAATAATCATTCCAAGGGGAATGTCCACGTCCACCACGTTCACCACACCACGGCGTAGCTGCCGTTTTGCAATGCCAACCGTATCCGATGCTGCAGAATTTTCCGACAGATCACCCACGCCCAGCACGTCTAAACGTTCCTGAATGGGCAAACCCTGGTCGACGAACGCCAGCTTCATATCCTGGCGTGCACGGTAGTTTGGAGCCGAAAACACCACGGTATAATCGGTATCTACCAACGTTCGCAAACGCCCATACAGTTTATCAGGATGTCCCGCTACCTCTACCCGCTTTACTGGTAACTCGTCGTCGATATGGCCACCTACCCGCATGATGGATACATAGGTGGCGCGCTGCCCCTCACCAAAACTCACGTTACCCGGCTCTGCATATAAGCCTTTCAACGCGATATGCGTACCCTTCGCTCGCCCTGCGATATCTTCAAAAGCATGCGACATATCGTCAAACAGAGAACGAGGCTCTACCAGGGTGGTAAGCGAGCCGCGAACCACATAATCGCCAAGGGTGGATGTAGTCTTATACAGGTAAGGCAGCAATACATCCGAGCCATCAAAACGCAGGCCACCCTCCAACTTTTCCAGCACCTCGCGCAAGGCGGGATTCGTCTCGGCAGGTCGTGCCAGCTTCTCACGAGCGCGCGCAAGAGCACTCTTCGTTGCCGCAAATTCCATAACCGGATACATTTCAACGCGCGACAGCGTTGAAATCGTCTGTCCGGTGGTTGGCACAATTCGCTTAATCTCTTCTAATTCATCGCCAAAAAAGTCCAGTCGTACGGGATATACAAGGTTACCAGGGAAAATATCGAGAGTGCCGCCACGTACGGCAAAAGTACCCGGCCCATCCAGCTCGCCGGTATTCGCGAAACCACGCTCTTCAAGAGCGCGGGCTACATCCTCAAACGACATGACACCAGCGGACGAAGCGCTCTCCATGCAGGCCAGTTCGCAACCCGCTTCGAGCACGAGAGGCTTACATACGCTTGAACCCACTGGAGGCAGCATGCGTACTAAAGCACGCGCGCTTGCCACCACTACCACCTCACGCCCCGTAGCAAGTGCGTGCATAGCTTCCATACGACGAGCCACCTGGGTCGCATCACTCTTCTTTGGCGCAAAAGGATAATCGCTGCGTTCAGGAAAACGCATAACACGCTCGTCGCCTAAGTAAGCTGCTATGCCACGCGCGAAAGCTAACGCCGCATCCTCGCCAGCAACCACCACAAGTGTTGCTTGGGGTTTATGTGCAAATCGCGCCGCCACCAAAAAAGGTCGCGCCGACGAAGCAACCCCTAGCGTGCCATCCTCACCCGCATCTAATTTGTTCCAGAACGCATCTAGCGCACCAGATTTCTCCAGCGTGAATGTAAGCGAATCAATAAGCATAGGCGGATCCTCTTTTCACACGTACGCCGTAAATACTTCCTTCACAGGCTTTACCGCGCACGATATAGCGGCCTCAAGACAGCACAAAAAGCCGCAAATCGCGGCCTCTTGCTGGTTTTTTCTCACACACCCGCAACATAAGCGGACGAACGGCTTCAAGTTTACTATACTGAATGCAAACCACTCGTCTTAGAGCCCGTCGCGTGAAGGAGAAACCATATGCCACGCGAGTCCCTGAAGGCCAAGCGCGAACGCGCTCTTGCCGTCCAGAACCGCATGAATATACACTACCCCGCCGCGGAATGCGCCTTACGCTACTGGGATGACCCCTTCCGCCTAACCATAGCGGTACTTCTCTCTGCCCAAACTACCGACAAGGGAGTCAATCGCGTAACCCCCGCACTCTGGGAGCGTTATCCCACCATACCCGACCTTGCAGCAGCGCATATAATTGACGTCGAGAATATTATTCGCACTATCGGCTTCTATCATACAAAGGCAGCCAACGTTATCAAATGCGCTCAGATGGTGCTCTCAGAATTCGGAGGCGAGGTACCACGCACCATGGAAGAGCTGCAGCGCCTTCCCGGCGTCGGCCGCAAGACAGCAAACATCGTGATGAACGAAGGCTTCAACATAGTTGAAGGCATTGCTGTAGACACCCACGTGTTCCGCATTGCTCATAAGCTAAAGTTTAGCAATGCTCAAACAGCTGGCAAAGTGGAAGAAGACCTACTAAAAATCTACCCACGCGAATATTGGGGACCCATCAACCATCAATGGGTCTTGTTTGGCCGCGCCACTTGCATCGCACGGCGCCCCCGCTGCGGAGAATGCTTCCTCTGTGATCTTTGCCCAAGCTGTGGAAAGTAGAAGACCTACTCCACGCTTTTAAGCGCTTCCACCATGTTAATGCGGTCGAGACTACGGTTGGTAATAAGGTTCACTATCAGGGCGAAAACAAACGACAGTGCAGCGGCAAGCACATAGCTGGTCCACTCTATATGTACCGCAAAGTAGATAGAAGGCATATTCAACGCTACGGTAAGCAAGTTTCCCAACATGTGCCCGAGGGGCAGACCTAACGCAATGCCAAAACCCGTAAGAATAAGTGTCTCACGGTTCACGTAATGATGCACTTCGCCCTTTCGGAACCCAAGCACTTTAATGGTGGCAAGCTCGCGCTCACGCTCGGAGATATTGGTAGTAGACAGCGTAAATAGAACAACAAAGGCAAGAGCTGCCGCCATTGCAGTAATCAGGTACACCACCGAACTCACCAGCGAGAACGACGATTTGAAGTTGTCACGCAACTCCTGCGTACTCACGGAGGACAGCACGCCATCGCGCCGCGCCAGATTATCAGCAAACGCCACTTGATCATCGGTTGAAAGGTGCGCAAACAAACCATTAGGTTTATAGGTACCAAACAATCGCTCATAGGCATCCTGACCGAGGTATACCGCATTACCGAGGTAATTCTCCACAATGCGATCGACCGTAATCGCATGCTCTGCCAGCGAGGTATCCTTAAGTACCACCTCGTCGCCCTCTGAAAAGCCTAGCACTTGTGCGGCATTACGCGTAACGAGCATATCGTTGCTACCAAGCTCCACCGGGGTCCCCGATGAGTCCTCAAGTCTAATATAGCCGTTGAGCGAACCTTCTCTCGGCACCACCACAAGCTGCATACTCTCTTCGCCGCCATTGTATTTCACCGACACCGAATCAATGCGAGTCTCCTGCAAATCGGCCACTTCTCCGCCGCTTTGTAAATCGGCAACCACCTTATTGTAATCATCGGGGGTGGTCACTGCCATAAGATCGTAGGCATACACATGGTTGTATTGCTGTGGCCCCAAATAGCTCACCGAATCGTTGATGGCAAATCCGCACACCAGAAGTGCCGTACAACCCATAATACCCGCCACCGTCATAAAGAGACGCTTCTTATACCGAAACAAATTGCGCGCCGTAACTTTACTTAGGAAAGACAGCCGCCTCCACACGGGACCAATATGCTCAAGAAAGATACGCGAACCCTTGCGCGGCGACTTCGGTCGCATCAGTGCCGCGGGTGTCTGCCGCAATTCTGCCCAACACGCAAATATGGTCGAGCCTACAATGCCTACGGTAAATAGCGCGATGCCACCCAACCCATAGAACCAATCAAACTGGAGCACATAGTCGGGCAACACGTACATCGTAGTAAAAATGGAGAACACGAACTCCGGCAAACCCACAAACCCCAGCACATCACCGATAAGCCCACCAATCAAGCAGGCCGAGAGCGCGTAGATGACGTATTTCGACAGTATCTCACGGTTACGTAGCCCCAACGCCTTGTAGGTACCAATAAGCCCACGATCCTCTTCGACCATACGCGTAACCGTGGTCAAACTAATAAGAATAGCTACGATAAAAAATACGATGGGAAATGCCGTGCCCACGGCTTCGATAGAGGAGGCATCACTGTCGATACTGGCATAACTACCCAAAGAAGTACGATCTTGTATATACCAGGTTGCACCTTCAATGGCATCGACTTCAGCCTGAGCATCAGCTATCTTTGCTTCGGTTTCAGCACGTTTCTGCAGGTAATCTTCACGCTGAATATCAAGAGTGGCCTGCCCACTTTCAAGTTGGGCAAAACCTTCAGCTAGCTTACTTTCGCCTGCGGCAATTTGCTGCTGAGCACTTTGTAGCTGAGAAGCCAACTGTGAAGCCCCCGCATCAAGTGCAGAGCGTTGGTTTGCAAGCTCAACGCGGCCTGCATCTACTTGCTGCTGTGCGGCAGTAAGCTGTGCCTCCTGGACAAGTAAGGCATCCCATTGCTGAGCAAATTCCTGCTTAACAGCTTCCCACTGCGCATCAAGAGCAGCAATCTGTTCGGGCGGCGCTCCAGCCGCTATCAGCTGAGCCCGCTGATCTGCAAACTGTTGGTTCGTTTGGGCTTCGGTGTTTTGTAACTGAGCCTTACCCTGCTCCAGTTGCGCTCTTCCCTGAATCACCTGAACTGAAGATTCTTCAAGTTGCTGCTCACCAACTGAAAGCTGGGCATAGCCATCGTCAATACGCTGCTGAGCAGCTGTCAACTGAGCATCCGCAGAAGCTTTCTGAGCCTGCAACTCAGCGCGGCCGTTGGCAAGAGTGTTGCGACTCTCGTCAAGGGTAGCTTGTGCTGCAGCTAACTGCGCCTCTGCTTCAGCAAAACCTTCCTGAGCCGCACGCGCAGCATCGTTCACCTTGACCTGAGCTTCAGCTTTTACGGCCTCGGTACGCAAATGCTGGCGTTCAGCCTTAATGTCCTCAATCTCACCTCTCGCCGAACGCACCAACTTTTCGTAACCGCCTGAATAGCACACGAGATTATCAGCGCCCGTCAACCGCATATACACAGCAGTAAATACGTCACTTTGCACCGCATCGCGTGAGACGAAGAAGGTGTAATCCGACGAAGTCGCCGAACGAAATGCTGCCGGTCCATCAGGATTTGCAATGTTTGCCGGATCAACAACCACACCGGTTATGGTGTAGGCACCCCCCTTGAACACTGCCTCGCTTTGCCCACCAGACAAGGCGTCAGCAGTCTTCTTCTCATTGGCCATGCTCACATCGGCAGTTGACGCACCATCCACTCCCGATACGGTACCCACTGCATCAAACTCCACCGTATCGCCAATGCTTTTTCCGGAGTCCTTCATGTACTTTTCGGTTACAGCAACCTCACCAGCACGCCCAGGCAGATCACCTTGCGTCACATAGGGTTCGTTAATACCCTGTTCGCTCAGTGCCTTCACATCAATACTTTGACGCTTACCATCAACCTGAATATAGGCAGTTTCCCCATACGATCCTTCAGCCACAGACACATCATCCAAAGCATCCAAGGCTTCAACGTCTTCACGCGTAAGCCCTAAGGTCGATTGAACACTAACATCAAAAAGACCCTGTTCATCGAAGAATGAGTCGGCCGATGCGCGCAAGTCGATACAAGCAACCTGCAAGCCAGTCAGCATCGTCACGCCCAATGCCGTGATAACCAGAATCGACAAGAATCGCTTGCGGCCGCGTACGATAGCACGCCAAATATCTTTGCGGAATGCGCGGGTCAAGGTATCACCACTCAATCTGAGCTATCGATACAGGACACTCGTTCATATCCATCTCAAACACACGCCCATTCTTGAACCGAATAAGACGATCGGCCATGGGTGCCAGGGCCGCATTATGCGTGATAATAACAACCGTAATACCACGCTCACGACACGTATCTTGCAGAAGCTGCAAAATCTGCTTACCCGTAGCGTAATCAAGCGCGCCCGTAGGCTCGTCACACAGGAGAAGTTTCGGATTTTTAGCCAAGGCGCGAGCAATGGCAACACGCTGCTGCTCACCCCCCGAGAGCTGTGCAGGAAAATTATCGGTACGATCGGCTAAACCTACCTGAGCAAGCGTCTCAGCAGCATCAAGGCTATCACTGCATATCTGTGCTGCCAGCTCAACATTCTCCAATGCTGTCAAATTGGGCACCAGGTTATAGAACTGGAACACAAAACCAATATCAGAACGGCGATACTCCACCAGCTCCGATTCACTCAAACCAGCTACGTTACGACCATCCACCATAACCTCACCCGATGTAGCTGAATCCATACCACCGAGAATATTCAACGCTGTAGTTTTGCCCGCTCCCGATGCGCCCAAAATCACAGCAAGCTCGCCCTCTTCGACGCAAAACGATGCGCCGTCAAGAGCCTTAATAGCAACGTCACCTTCGCCATACGACTTAATCACGTCATTGAATTCGATATACGCCATAGTTTCGTTCACTCTCAATCACTGAACAACTTGTTGACTGATTACAGTATAGGATTGCCAGAATAACAGTATCAATCGACAATATAGGTCAGAGTGTTGGATAGAGCGATAATAAGGAACAGCCATGAAGAAACAACCGCAGGTCACAGAACTTACCAAGGCAAAAATACGTGAAGCCTTTTGGCATCTTTACCAACAGAGGCCCATCGAAAAAATCTCCATTAAAGAGATTACTTCTCTTGCCGGATACAATCGAGGTACCTTCTATCTCTATTACCGAGACGTTTATGACTTACTCACGCAAATCGAAGAAGAACTTCTAGGCATGATTCGTACGCTCATTGACGAAATGCTCGCCCAAGATGGTGAACCCGATTTCGAGCGACATATGAGTTTCATTCTACAACTTACACGTACCTATGAAGCCTATGTGTCGGTACTGCTAGGT
>JAEWYG010000183.1 GCA_023395755.1 Actinomycetes bacterium
GGTATACACCTTGTCATCTTTACCAGCGAATACCGTATCGAAATCCGGTTGTCGATCGATCAAAAACGCCTCATAGGTGCGGTAGCCATACCCGTAGTAACTCACGTCGGTACCACCCAAACCGGCAAATCGAAGTGGATTAAACTCGATGGGTCGCACGCGACCATCCTGAACGCGCACCTCTACATGCACCGGGAAATTACGAGCCCCTACGAGAGCATTTACGCGATCAAGCCAGGCGCTGAACACAGCGGCATTCTCGCGTACGATAGCAGCACTTGTCACATACATGCGATCGCTCGTATCCTCAGGCGAGGAGAAGTCGTGGCGCAGTACGTTAAGAATATGGGCATGACCCTGTTCGTCAAAATAAGCATCTAGCGCATACTCAGTTCCCTCAATATAACCCTCCAAAATGAAAGAGCCAGCGCCAATAACGCTCTCGGGATAAAGATCGTGCCAGCTTGAGGCGTTGTTCTTAATATCGGTCAACGCATATTCCCAGTCTTCGCGACTTTGGATAGCATAAACGCCCACACTACAAAACCCCACCGATGGCTTCAAGACAAACGGCGTCTCGAGCCGAGCAAAGTCCAACTTAAAAAGCTCGTCAATCGAACAGGTTTTGAAGAAAAGGTCGGGATCGAGAGCCGCAAGCGCACGTCGCATGGCCGCTTTATCTTTAAACAAGTCGATAGCGTGAGTCAAGCTTGCGTTCGCCGTATTGTCAACAATCCACGAAAGCGCGTTTTCTGAATTCGTATACACACGCTCACCTGCATTGATGCGCTCTACAGCCTCATCTGCATTGATCAGGTTAAGCGCACGACCCTGCTTCACAATACGCTGCGCCATATCGTTGTCCAGCACGGAATGCTGCGACTCAACCAACCATGCTATGAGTGGTTCGGAAACATACGGCTCATCGAGCACTATCATGCAGACCGCCCTTTCGCCTTGCTTGCGGGGAACAGTCGCCAAGTATACCACGACCGCAGCCCCCGTCACGTTGCCGGAATCGAGTCGACCGGACATCGGCGTGCTGCGGTTACGCGGCGGTCTTTCGGGCAGCGCGATACACCCTCATGCGATTACGAAGGTTCGCTAGGTCGAACACCAGCGCGACAGCAAAGGCAAGCCCCAGCCCCATGGTCACTGCTCCTTCTCGCGGAGCAATCGAGAAGATAAGGGGCGCAAATACAAGAGAAATCGGTACAATCAGCCCGATAAGACACGAGCCTAAGCGTTTCCATAGACCATAAACCACCGACACTACCACATAGAAGAATAATCCTGTAGCCACCGTTCCCAGCAGGGCTGCCACCCCAAGCACAAAAGCCTTCAGCAGCACCACGAGCACTTCCGACTTAAGGTCACGAGTAGCTTCGGCAAGAATTTCCTGCGGTGTTTTTTGCGGAACGGCCGTGCGAAACGACGCAAAAGGATCAAATGGATTCGCGCCAGCACCGGCTGAATTCGCATCGTCCCAAGGGGTCCACACATAGGTAGTCTGTCCCTGCCCAAACGGCCAACCAGCAAAAGGATCTTGGTTATCCCCTGATGACGGATGCCCCGTCGGAGCGCCGTAGGGAGAAGAGTAACCAGGGTGTGCATAGGGATTATGAGCATAAGGACGTGCATCACGTCGTGGATCAAACTCAGGTGTCCACGAGCGATTCAGTAGCACATCACGCGCCTCATTAATCTGTTTTGTCAGCTCTTCAGCATTGGCGCGTTCTTTGGAATCGAGAGGAAACTTGTCGGGATGATGCGCAATAACCAGCTTACGGTGAGCCTGTTTCACCTGTTCGTCGGTTGCGCCATCAGACAATGTCAGTATTGTAAGTGCTTCTGATTTTTTCATGCCACCACTATACCGACGAGGCGCAACCGTCACACCCCGGCCACTGCGCCGTCATCTTTTCGTAACGAAATAACCACGAGCAGCCCTTCTTAGTCCGTACTCTTAGAATAGAAGGAATCATTACTTAATCGTCGGTACAAGTTTGTTTTGTCCCTGTATCGACCTTCTGATTAGTCGGTGGTGGCGGGTCTTGCAACACCCCCGTAATACGCTCCTCGAGAGAAAGCTTACGTGGGGCGAAAGGATGTGGCAACGGAATATCGCGCCCAATAGAACGCAAAGCAATATCCCAAAGTGTCTGACTCCCCCCATAGTACAAGTAGCGCTTTTGCTGGGCCGGAAGATCATCCACACTCACACACTGACATGCGGAAAATCCGTCTAAAATACCATTTGCAATAGCCAAAGCATGACTATTACGCCAACCAACTACTGCCGTTGCCACAAATACCCCCACGGTATAGGGCAACACGAATGCCTTAATAAGCGCAATGAGGTCGTCGCTACTGTATCGAGAGATGGCCTCCGCAGCATCGACACCATTTCCCAACGCCGAGGCAAGATGGTCCGAGGCACCTTCCATCATAAAATTCTGCATATCGCTTAACCACACGCCAGCAAACACCAGCACGCCGGCCCCAAACGCTGCCGCCACGATGCCTATGCTCCGCAACCAACGTCGAACGCTCCGTATCCAATAATAAGGAACCGACCCTGCGTACAGCAGCAGGAGCAGCGCTGCCACAATAATAGAAATAGTTACGATTGCCGCATCTTGACGTAAGAAATAATCGGTTGCTGTGCCAAGAATATCTTGCATGGAGTACAACCAAGAAAATCCGCCTTTCAGCAGACTCTCGGCCGAAACGCCAATTGCCGACAGCAGGCGCATCGCCCATGAAAGCAGAATAGAGGCCAAAGCGACCACAATAAAAAAGGTTGGCAGCGTAACAATCAAGCTTGTTAGTCCACGCAACCACGTTGTATCAAATCGCAACGCAAGCACGTAGAAAGCAAGAAAGCCACCAAAAAGCACGGCTAAAAAAGTAAGATAGGTGGCAAGTGAATCCGATATTGCCAGACCAGGAAAAATTTCAAGCCCCGCACGAGCTAACAACGGCACCAGCACACCAACAGCACACACTGAACTACCGAGAGCCCACGAACGCTGCATACGATCGGCCTGCGTGTCTAAAACAAGGCGACCCTCTTGTTCTTCGACATCAATAAGATCGAGAGACAAAATTCTACGCACTGCGTGACGCGTCTTTTCAGCAATAACCACCACAAACGGCACAAAGAGAACCAAGCCCACCCATGCCGGCAAGGCAAAGCAGAAGCCGCCCCAAGCTAAAGCCACAAACGCCACGACGTAAAGACGAGTGTAGGGAGCGCGAACCCAGTCCACCATGCGGTAGATCGCCGTGCGAATTACTTTTTTTATATCCTCGCTCTTTATGCTCATGTAACCAGTGTACGAGTGGAGCCTCTTTGCAGCAAGCAACGAATGCTCAGCGTGCGAGTTTCGCTTTTGCAAGCTGGGCACCCAAGAATACTTATGTTCAGCAGCCCAACAATAGCCCGGTATCGCAACTGCCAAGGAATCCTACAGAAATAAACGCGGCGCTTGCCAGCCTCGTGAGAGACGCCAAGCGCCGCAATGAACCTTATCGATGACAAAGAGAGTCCCAACACCCGCTAAGCCGTCTAAACTTATTTAATGACGGAAATGACGATGACCCGTAAATACAAGGGCCACACCTTGCTCGTCGGCCGCAGCAATAACCTCTTCGTCACGAATGGAACCACCCGGCTCAATAACAGCCGTAACACCTGCTTCTGCCAAAACATCAAAACCATCCCGGAAGGGGAAGAATGCATCGGAGGCAGCTACGGCACCCTTTGCCTTATCGCCTGCCTGCTCAGCGGCTATGCGCGCAGAATTCACGCGATTCGGTTGCCCACCGCCCACACCCACTGTTGCGTGATCCTTCGTGATAGAAATAGCGTTGGATTTGATGGACTTACATACCTTCCATGCAAACAACAGCTCTTCCATCTCGGCATCCGTAGGCTTGCGCTTTGTGGGTACCGTAAACATCGCAGGATCCTCTGTTACTGCATCGGAGTCTTGGGCCAAAAGACCTCCCTCAACCGAACGATATTCCACCTCTCCGCCTGCCGGGTTCACGCCACCGGTAGACAACAGGCGCGCATTCTTTTTAGCGCTATACATATCGAGCGCATCGCCTGCGAACTCGGGAGCAATAATAACCTCAACGAACTGCTTGTTCTCGAAAATAGCCACGACAACATCGGAGGTCACTGGACGATTAAACGCCATAACACCGCCGTAGGCACTTATGGGGTCGCACTCGTGAGCACGCTGATACGCAGTTACTAGGTTATCGTCCTGACACACACCGCACGGGGTAAGGTGCTTTACAATGACACACGCCGGCCCCTCGAATTCGCGCACAGCAGTCCAAGCGGCATCGGTGTCAAGATAATTGTTGTACGACATTTCTTTACCCTGATGCTGGCGTGCATGGGCAAGACTGAACTCGGCACGAGCAAAATCGTCGCGGCGATAGAAGGCAGCTGTTTGGTGCGGATTCTCGCCATAGCGCAGATCTTGCACTTTAGACAGATGAAGCGTACGATTCGCCGGATAAGAAACATCACCTTGGCCCTCCAGCTGACCAGCCATCCATGCAGCAATCGCCCCATCGTAAGCATTGGTAGTTTCGAATACATCAAGCGCCAACTTGGCCCGCGTGGCCTGCGTCGTGGCACCCTCATTCGCACGCATCTCGGCTAAAATTGCACCGTAGCTACCCGGACGCGTAACAACCGCCACACTTTCGAAATTCTTTGCTGCCGAACGCAACATAGAAGGACCACCAATATCAATATTCTCGATGCAGGTGGCGAAATCGGCACCACTATCTACCGTCTTCTCGAAAGCATAGAGATTTACCACCACCATATCGATCATCTCAATGCCGTGCTCGGCAGCCTGTGCCATATGATCGGCGTTGTTGCGCTTGGCAAGCAATCCACCGTGCACACGAGGATGCAGCGTTTTAACACGACCATCCATCATCTCAGGGAACTGCGTTACGTCATCGATAGGCGTAACCGGCACACCTGCGTCTTTCAGTGCGCGGGCCGTTCCGCCCGTCGAGATAATTTCCACGCCAAATTCATCTACCAGTGCGCGGGCAAAATCTGCCAAACCACTCTTGTCTGTAACAGACATGAGCACGCGTTTAACCTTCGGATTGCTCATATGGCCTTACATCCTTTCTGTTGGGCTTCGACGTCCCGCAAGGCCGTCGAAGCGGATTACCGCACCTTGTTCGCGATGCTTTATCTAC